>JBHEKO010000014.1:0-2707 GCA_041859475.1 Candidatus Hydrogenedentales bacterium | reverse complement strand
GCGCGCGTCATGGGGTCGAAGGCGCTATCTGCGGTCGCGGCCGCCAATACGTTCACATCGCCGGCCTGCGGCATTTGGGCCAAGGCAAATGCAATGCGCTCGCGATACTGCAGTGGCAGGCTCGGCTCGAAGTACAATGCTTGCGCTGACTTCCGGGCGTCGGCGTCGCCCTGCGACACCAGGCCGACCGTGGCGGCGAACTTGACCCGCTTGTCGGGATCGTTCGCCAGTTGCCGAATGCGCGCCATGCATTCAGGCGTGTTGACGGAACTGAGCAGGATCGCGACGCCTGCACGGGTGCTGCTTTCGGTTGAGGACTCTGTCAATTGGAGGAGTTTCGGCAGCATTTCCGGCATCAGGAACCCGTTCAGCGATCCCATGGCCATGACTTTCGACTCGGGCTTCGTGTTTGGGTCTGCGATGACGTCGACTATCTTGAGGAGGATATTGGGCGAAGTTGCGGCCATCTTTTGTACTAGTTCTATGTATCTACTATTGTCTTTGTTGACTTCGGGATTGTCGATGAGCGACTTCCATTCGTCGAACAGCGCCTGGGGATTCGCGGAATCCACGGGTAAAGGTTGTTCGTTGCCTTGGCCGCACCCGAAGGCCGTGCCGAGCAGAATGGCTGCAATGCAAGCTAAAACACGTGAATCGCTCATGCGTCCCTCTTGAAGAATTCCGGTTGTAACATGGTTTCCACGGGAAACGAGTGCATTCAGCCTACCCGTTTAAGGGGGTGAAGGCAAGGATTCGGGGCGGCATTGTCCCGTGCACGCCATACACTCACGGCTCTACCGCCGGTGAAGATCTTTGATATGGCGGTCGATTTCGCGCTTCACCTCGCGGTCACGGATGGTGTCGCGCTTGTCGACAGTCTGCTTGCCTCGGCAGAGTCCCAATTCGACTTTCACCCGGCCCTCTTTGAAATAGACACTTAAGGGAACGAGCGTAAGCCCCTTTTCGGCAATTTGAGCGCCGATTTTGACGATTTCGCGCTTGTGCATCAGCAGCTTGCGGGGGCGTTCCGGCTCATGATTCCAGATCGTGCCCTTCTCATAGGGGCTGATGTGGGCGCCAACCAAGAACAATTCGCTCTCCACTACGTCCGCGTAACTGTCCTTGAGCACCATGTTGCCGTCGCGCAACGACTTGATCTCCGTGCCGCGCAAGACGATGCCCGCCTCGAATTTCTCCAACACGTGGTAGTCATGGCGCGCACGCCGATTGGAGACAATCGTCTTTTCACCCATAGTGAACGAAACTCTTTCGTGAGCCTTTCTTCAATTGCATACTATCGGCGCGGCCCCCAGTCGGGTCCCTGCGAACCAATCGAGATGCTGGGCACGGGACGGTTGTCGCCCGTGGAAATCGTGGCGGTCCACAACTGCGAACGCCCGGTGCGCGTGCTGGAAAACATGATGTGACGCGAGTCGGCCGACCACGTGGGGCACTCGTTGCCGCCGGGCGACGAAGTCAACTGCTTGGGACTGCTCCCGTCCGCATTCATTGCCCAAATCTCGAAACCTTCGCTGCTCACCAACACATACGCGATGGACTTGCCGTCCGGTGACCAGACCGGGTCGTAAAACTTGCCCGGTTGGGTCGACAGTCTGCGAACGTTTCCACCGCTGCTGTCCATCGCATAGATTTGGGGTTTGCCGCCGCGGTCGCTGACAAAGGCGATCTGAGAGCCGTCGGGGCTGAACGCAGGGGAAGAGTCGACCGACTTGTCGTTGGTAAGACGGCGCTTGCCTGAACCATCGGCGCCTATCAGGTAGATTTCGGAGTTGGCGTCTTTGCTCAGCACGATGGCGAGTTGTCTGCCGTTGGGGTGCCAGACGGGGGCGCTATTCATGCCCACTTCCCGCGACAGCGGTGTGGATTTGCCCGACGCCAATTCAACGATGTATGTGTATTGGTAGCGGTCCTTATAGGACACATAAGCAATTCTGGTCCCGTCCGGAGAGAACGAGGGGAGAATCGACACAGACCCGTGCTTCGTCACTTGACGAAGGTTGGCTCCGTCATAGTCCGCGACGTAGATCTCCTTTTTGCGAGGCTCGCCACCGCTGAAGCATACGCGCGATGTCGCGATGCCCGGCGTGCCATCGATAAACTTGACGACTTCATCGGAGAATTCGTGTGCAACCAACCGCCACGACTGCTCGTCGCTGGTGAGCTTTTTCCCGACCACATAGTTCGCGGCATTGACGTCGAAGAGGAAGCACTGCGCCACCACCCGGCCTTGTTCCAGGGACACGTAGCCGTAAATGAGGTAGTAGACGTTGGTTGTTTTCCACGTCTCGAAATTGATCTGTTTGGGGTCGCTTGTCAATCCCGTGAAGCCCGCCGGATACTGGGCGGGCGGCAGGATTCGAAACAGGCCGCTGAAGGTCAGGTCATTGGCGATGACTTCCGCCATCTGTGCGCCCAAGGCCTCTTGGCCGGGCATGGCGGCCAGCGTGGGCACCGCAACCAACACGCGCTTGTCGACAGACTTTGAGACATTCAAGCCGACGGCGCTCTGGGCCAATACGGGTAGCGATAACGCAAATGCCACCAGGGTCATGCGAATCCAGTTCACTTCGATCTCCCTCCAGGATTTTTTCGCTGCAAGGTCAAATTATTCTGTAGGCACGAAGGTACAGACGACCTGCACCTCCGGCTCGCCAAAACTCTCGGGAAGCTGAGGCAAGGGTACGGC
>JBHEKO010000073.1:0-4655 GCA_041859475.1 Candidatus Hydrogenedentales bacterium | reverse complement strand
GTCTGGACACAGGATTGTTACTTTCCATTGAATTCAAACCTTTCATGCGGCTAATTGGCCCATATACCCCTCGCATATTATTGCGCGCAATTCCGGACGATACAAGGGCGACTGTTTTGGGGAGTTTCTTCAGGCAGGATTACGCTCAAAACCGGCCTTCAAAATCACTTGGTTCACCGCAAAGTAGACTCTACCAGAACTGGCCAACGGGAAGGAGACGATTCCTGTTAGGGCGATGACCCTATTGAATTCAGGGACGCCGTTCCCCCAATGAAGTCTTCCCTCCTACCTAGGTGTCACATTCTTGCACGCAGAAACGTCTACTAAGCAAAAGGATTCGGGAAGGCGAGTTCGAATCCGGCGCCGAGCAGCTTAGTATCCAAATTCGCATGGAAAGTGCCAAAAATGGCTCGATTTCATTCAGGCAACACGCTAGATCTGGAGGAACATCCGACAGCGTTTGCTGCTTGAAGTGTCTTCGATTCACAGAAGTGTCAATTCTGACCTAGTTCACCACTTCTTTGATCGCTCAAGGTACAAAATGCGCATTCCTAGGTAAGTACGTCTTGGCTCAACGGCACCGCAAATTCCACAACAGTCTAAGAGCCTGACAGAGGTGCATCGTGTAAACCGAGGTTCCAAACTGACGGGAGGAAGGAAGAGCAGACGCATGAGACTGTTGAGGAGTGCGCGTAGGACCAACTCTATTTCTCCTCGCCCCAAAGAGCGCGCTTCGAGAGCGTGGGGCCTCGCGCAACCCGTCGCCCGGCTCAATGCAGAAATCACTGGAACGGAGAGCCTTGTCACAAAGAAAGGCGTACTCATTGCCTGCGCGGCGGTGCTCCTGTCTTCATTCAGCATGTGCGCGGGGATGGCCATACGCGCGGGCGTATTCGCTGGCACGAGGGTTCTCGTGTTTTCGGAGGCAACCGGTGTGGGCCAACTTTACACGCGGCCGACAACGTTGACGGGAAGCCCGGACTCCATACGGGCGAACGAAGGGTGGACCTATGCGGGCGTTGCGCGGGGACGTGTTGTAGTTCCTGCGAGTACAGAGTTGATGCTTAGCGTCCGGCAGCGCGACTTGTCCTTCCTCCGGGAGATGAGCGCCGACGCGTTCTACATGCTCGACTGCGCGGGACTGGGATTGACAGACGAGGAAGCTGAGTCGCTCAAATTCTCCGCACGGTTGCACGCCCTGAATCTCGCGGGGAATCCCGGCTTGACGGATCGGTGCCTTGCCCACCTGACCGGGCACGAATCCCTCGAATGGCTGTGCCTGGACGGAACAGCCGTTTCGGGAGATGTCGTGTCCGCGAATGCATTGGGCAGAATGCCGAACCTGACGTTCTTCAGTGCAAACGGCTCTCGCTTCGAGAACGGCGGTGTCGTTCATCTGCTTGAGTGCTCGAAACTGCGCGTCTTGCAGCTTGACCGGACTATGCTAACCAAGTCAGGGACGCCCAACCTAAGGCACTTCCGGAATCTGGAGACGTTGAGCCTTGCCGATACGCGTGTCGGGAACAAAGTGGTTTGGAGTCTTTGGAACTTGTCAAAGCTTCAGAACCTCAATTTGAGCGGAACATTGACCAAGGACGCCGACCTTCACTATTTGCCAATGCTCCCCCGAATTCGCTTCCTGAATCTCGACCGCACCGAGGTCACCAATGCTTGCGTAAGCTCCCTGATCGCATGCAAGCACCTTGAGCACGTCTCCGTCAACGGAACTGAAATCACTGCCGTTGGGTTGCCTGTGAAGCACCAGCGGACCCAGCCGCGAATCGTAAATGCACGCGACGGAGAGACGCAGCAGAGAGACTTGGGATCCACTTCCCGTCGAGTTTCCGAATCGATTTGACATTTCCGCACAATCGGCGGAGTTGCGTCAAGGGGCGAACGCAGCAATCTGGCATGGGCGTACCTCCGAAAAGCGTGATGGCGGTGTAAGATTAAGATGGCTGTATTTGTATCGCCGCCTTCCAGGCGGCATTCCGTGGCGTGGGGACGTTGGTGCGCTGAAGTCTAAGAGCCGGCAAGATGCCGGCGGTACGAAATTCGGGATAGCGGCAGGCCAAGCTTGCGTGCGCGCGGCACGTTGCAAGGAGCGGTGTGCGCACAATTTACACTTCCCTCCTTTCTGGCGCACCCCCATGTGGCATGATGCACTTGTCTTAATGTGACTGTCATCCATATACTTAATGTAGCGTCCGGAGTGTAGGTACCGGACATACGTTGGTTTGACAGAACATGAGAAGGGAAAAGCATGAAGCATCTGACCCTCATTGCGATGGTGGCGCTTTTTGCGCTTACAGGGTGCGAGAAAGAACCTCCGCCACCCCCACCGGCGCCGCCACCTCCGCCGAAGACGGCCGATGAACTCTATAACAAGGTCATGACCACGGTTAGGCCTTTGATTGTGAATGATGCCGCGATAGGGCCGGTTCTCGCAGAGGCATTAACGAAGGAACTCGGCTCGCTGAAAGCGGAGGTCAATGGAACGAAGGCGCAACAGCGGGTGGCAGACGATCTGATAACGCAGCTGAAAGATGCCAGAGGTGCCGAGCAGTGGGACTTGGTCCTCAACTTGTGTGCCGGATTGGACGTCCTTGAGCCTGGAGGGACGCGAACACCCAACTATCGCGAGCAAGCGATGGCGGAAAAGGCCAGGCCCATAGTAACCGTAAAGGGATTCTTCGAGCAGGACGGGGTAACGAACGTCTTTATGGACGTGTATGTGCCTACGACCGGGAAGACCGAGAGCGTCAAGAGGCGCGAAGGCGAGGAGTTTTTTGGGTTGGTGCTGGAGCGAATCGTCGGGAATAAGAAGGCGATTCAGTTGCGGTACAAGCCCACGGGCGCCAGCTTCCGCGTCGAAGCGCCCTAGCCGGCGCGGACGGTTGGCGGTGTGAGAGCAATTGGACCAGCAGTAACCGCGCTACTGACGCTGTCGACGCTGTTCTATGGTGGGTGCGACTCCGCATCGTTGAAGGATCTCGCGAAGCCGTCCGTCGAGCCTAAGCCGATACTGCCGCAGCAGATTGACCAAGAATTCGACAATCTGCTGCGGCCTTTTTATGATTTCGTGGAGAGCGCGAAACCGGATTCGGTCCTGTCCCCGGAGTATGGCCCGAAGCTGAAGGCGCAACTGCAGGAGCTTCACAAGAAGTACGGCAGCATCGAGCAGGGCCAAGATGCACTACGCCGGGTGCAGTACAAATTGGAGGATCTGCTGATTGTCGGCCGCGATCTCCCCAATGCGCCGTTGGTGTCTTTTTTATGCGAGCTCTTGGAGACGGTCGATCCCGACAATTCCAGGCTTGATCGGTTTCGGATGTGGGCAACCGTTCTACAGAACCGCCCCATCGTGCTCGTGCGCGGGTGGTATGAACCCTTGGATGTCGAGTTGCCCGTCGTGTACGTATTCGTTAAGGTTTATGTTCCTGAATCGGAAGAAGTCGTCAGCAAGCGAATTCGCGAAGGAGAGGAATTCCTTGGCCTGAAGTTCCTGAAGATACTGGGAAAGAAGAAAGGCATCCGACTGGAATACAAAGCCACAGGCGATGTATTTGAGGTGTATGGTCCGTGAGCACAGTGTCCAATTCCCAATTTCGCTTCTTTGCCGTAGCGGCAATCTGCTTGGCCAGCGTCCTCTGCTATGTGAACACGTTCTCGGGCGAGTTCGTGTGGGACGATGTCTCTTCGGTACTCATACACAAGCACGTCCAGGATCCAAGCAAACTGCTGCAACTCTTCAAGGAAGACCAGCACGCATTTGGACGAGGCCAGGGCAACTTCTATCGCCCCTTGGTGTCGGTTTCCTTCATGGTGGACTACCTATTCTCAAAGCCGTCGAGCGTCGAAGGGGTGAGCAGTCCGCAAGGCCCTGCACTGGCGCCTTTTGCATTTCACATGTCCAACATGATTTGGCACGCGCTTGCGGCGCTGATGTTCTTCGCACTTGCTGCGCGTATGGGCGCCCCACGCTTCGTCCAGATCGCCGCGCCCCTCTTGTACGTAAGCCATCCTCTCCATACGGAAGCCGTGGCCTATATCAGCGGTCGCGCCGACCCTATGTCGGCAGCATTCATGTTTGCGGCATTGTGCTTCGCATTCAGGAAAGGTTCCACGCGCCGACAGGTGATTGGAGCCGGGCTGTGCTGCCTTTGTTTTGTGCTCGCTGTCATCTCCAAGGAGTCTGCCCTCATCCTTCCGGCCGTGCTCTTTCTTGCGATTCTCCTGTTCAGGGAAAAGGGTGAATTGCCGGAGGCCACTGATCGCGCACGCCCGTTGCCGTCGCTGGTGGGAATCCTCGTCATCTTAGCGGGCTATGCCGCACTGCGCGCCACCGTCCTGAATTTCGGCTCGGACACCGCGCCCCGAGATGTCTCCGTAGGGCAGCGAATCCTGGAAGTCGGACAGGCGTTTGCCTTGTACCTGAAGCTGATCTTTGTCCCCACGGGTCTGCACATGGAGCGTGTTTTGGATGGGTCTCCCGGGTGGCTCGCGGGTGTTGGATACATTTTGCTGGTGGTGTGTATCGTTGCATTTGCAGGGGCATGGCTCCGCGGACAACGCCGGATAGCCTTTGGGATAGGTCTTTTTCTCGTCGGCTGGTTTCCGGTGTCCGGCATTATCCCGCTCAATGCGCCCATGGC
>JBHEKO010000593.1:0-5361 GCA_041859475.1 Candidatus Hydrogenedentales bacterium | reverse complement strand
CGAACTATGGTCCTATCCGATGGAGACCTTCTGCTGCTCGACGCCCGCGATGGCGAATGGTCTCGTGTTTATTGGAGACTGCGATGGGTTCGTGCACTGTGTGGACGCGGAGACAGGCCAGGCGTATTGGACGCACGAGGTAGGCGGCGATATTTGGGGATCGACGCTTGTCGCCGACGGAAAGGTCTACGTGGGTTCGCGCAGCAAGAACTTCTGCATCTTCAGCGCGACGAAGGAGAAGTCGGTGCTTGCTTCCATAAAGCTCCCAACCGGGATGGCGTCCACGCCGGCGGCGGCCAACGGCGTGTTGTATGTGAACACGCTCGAGACGCTGTATGCGATCAAGGGCGGGGGATGACGCCGAAGGCCACCGCCTCAGAAACACTTGCCTATTCCATTGTCCGAAGTTGGAGTATACTTGTGATAGGACGAAAGTGGAGTGGACTTGCGGTCATGAGCTTGACAGAAATCAAGACAGCAATCGAGGCCCTTTCCGAAAGGGAACGGTGTGAACTGAATGTCTGGCTCCAGAACTATCCGACGGATACCTGGGACAGCCAGATGGAGTCGGATGCGCGCGGAGGACGGCTGGATTCGCTGGTCCGCGAAGCGGAAGAAGCATACCGGCTCGGCGAATCCCGTCCCTTCCCGTGAGGAGTCTTGCATCTCCCCAGTTCTGGAGTGTGTATCACTCCCTGCCTTCAGGAGTTCAAGAACTGGCCGGCAAGAGCTTTCGCCTTTGGCTCGACAATCCACGACATCCGGCATTGCAGTTCAAACAAATCGGAAATAGTCTTTGGTCTGCGCGTGTGGGCGCACACTATAGAGCCGTGGGTAAGTTCTTGGATGGCGACACGTTTCTTTGGGTCTGGATCGGGACGCACGAGCAATACAATAAGATCCAGTGAGAGGTGCTTAGTCTGATTGCACCTGTATGGGCAGGCCCTCCACGTTCTTATCCCCATTTCGCGACGGCGTTTTCGCGGAGGGCCTTGTTGGCCATGTGGGCGGCGGACGCGGAATGGACGCCGGCTTCGACGGGCGCGTTGGGCGTCTTGCGGGAGCGGATGCATTCGAGCCAGTTGTTGAGGTGGAGGAGTTCGCCGTCGGGTTTGTCATAGAAGTCCGCGCCGCGGACTCCCGAGCCGAGGACGAGTTCCTTGTATTCGAGTTTGCTCTCGGGCTCGGGGTGGATCTCGTAGCGGCCACGGTCGCAATAGAGGGTTGCCTCGGAACCCATATACTCCATCATGGCGCGGTTTCGTGCGTTGAAGAAGGTGCCCTCGAAATAAACCTGGACTTCGGGGTTGCCGTACTGGAGCAACGTCTGGACGGTATCCGGGGTTTCCCATTCGTCCTTCTTCGTGAACCAGTTGCCGATGCTGGCGGCGTTGTCGGGGTGTTCGAGCCCGAGGAACCAGTGGGCGACATCGACATAGTGGACCATCAGGTCGGTGAAGACGCCGCCGCCGAAGTCCCAGAAGAAGCGCCAGTTGCGCAACTGGTATGCGTCGAAGGGGCGGTCTTTGGCGTTGCCCAGGAATTCCTTCCACTCGACCGTCTCCGGCGGGATGTTGTAGGTGGCCTTGGGCACGGGACCCGAGTTTCTGTTCCACGTGAGGTGGACCTTGCGGATGGGGCCGAGAATGCCGGACTTGACGATCTCGTTGGCTTCGATGAGGTGGGGCATGCTTCGCTGTTGCATGCCCACTTGGACAACGCAGCCCGATTTGACTTGGGCATCGATAGCGGCTTGGCCTTCAACGAGGTCGTGGGTGAAAGGCTTCTCGACGTAGACGTCTTTGCCTGCTTGGCAGGCGGCGATGGTGATGGGCACGTGGAGGTGATCGGGCGTCGCGATGAGGACCGCGTCGATGTCCTTGTTGTTCAGAACTTCCTGGTAGTGCTTAGTGACCTG
Source organism: Candidatus Hydrogenedentales bacterium (assembly GCA_041859475.1). Classification (GTDB taxonomy): domain Bacteria; phylum Hydrogenedentota; class Hydrogenedentia; order Hydrogenedentales; family SLHB01; genus JAIBAQ01. The sequence continues at coordinate 3,443 of JBHEKO010000593.1, read as the reverse complement.
GGCCGTAGAGTCGGCAAAGGTCTTACCATGATCGAGGGCAACGTCCCACACATCGCACACGGCCGCGACTTTTATACCCGGTAAGGCCGGAAACGAATTCATCAAGTGAGAGCAACGTCCGCCGGTGCCGATGAGTCCGATGTGGATGGTCTCATTCGCAGGAAGTCCGGCGGCGGAAGCCTGGTAACCGCCTAGAAGCAGGCCGGCCGTTCCGATGCCAAGTCGTTCGAGGAATTCGCGGCGTCCGAAGTCCGTGGTCATGGCGTGGCTCCTTGTGGGTATCGGGAAATACGGGCACTAGCTTTGCAGATACTGGAGGGAAAGTAAAATGGGAGTGTAGAAGTGCGAACGCGGGAAGGTGTGAAGGCGAAATAGTCCGACACGTCCGGTTGGACGTGTCAGACCTATTGGGAGACTATTTCTTGTCCGCGGCAATGAGGCTGTCGACGAGGGCGACGTAGCGGCTCATAGCTTCCTCGGATGTGGCGCCTTCGAGTTCCTTCCATGCGTCGTACTTGGCTTTACCCACGAAGTCCATCATACCGGGGCGTTTGCCCGTGTTTTCGCCGACGGTGCTCTGTTTGAATAGGGCATAGAGCTTGAGCATGGTCTCGCTGTCGGGCGCTTGGGAGAGGTTCTTGACGGCTTCGGATGCCTGTTGGAATCGGGCGCTCAGGTCTTCTGACATGGGACGATCCCCCTATCGGTTGTGGAACCGGACAAACCATTGCGCCTATGTACTAACACATTTTGCGGAACTCTTGCCACTCGGGCTCGTTGTCGAAGATCCAGCGGTAATACTCTTGGTTTTCGAGGCACGACGCCGCTTCTTCATCGACGATGACCGTACACCTGGGGTGGAGTTGCAGCGCCGATGCCGAAATCATGCTGGTGACGGGGCCTTCCACGGCCTTCGCGATAACCTCCGCCTTCTCGCGTCCCGTGACCAGGAGCAAGCACCGCTTGCACTCGAGGATCGTCCCCACGCCCATGGTGATCGCGCGCTTCGGCATGCGGTCCGGCTCTTTGAACATGGGGGAGTTCTGCTCGATGGTCTGCGGGGTGAGCGCCTTGGCGCGCGTGCGCGAGTACATTGCGGACAAGGGTTCGTTAAACCCGATGTGCCCGGAGCGTCCGATGCCGAGGAGTTGGAGTCCGATGCCGCCGCATTCGCGGATGAGGTCTTCGTAATGGGCGCATTCCGCGTCGATATCGTCGGACATGCCATTGGGCAAGTACGTGTTTCGCGGGTCGATGTTCACGTGCTTGAAGAGATGGCGGTTCATGTAGTGGCGATAGGATTGCTCATCCCGATCGGTTAGCCCGATGTACTCGTCGAGATTGAAGGTGCTTACGAGCGAGAAATCGAGATCGTTGTCTTCGTACATCGCTACGAGTTTGCTGTAGACAAGCTCCATGGTGCGGCCGGTGGCGAGTCCAAGGACGAGTTTGGGGCGGCGGCGGATTTCGCGTGCGATGTAGCGAGCGGTTAGAAGTGCGGCCGACTCGCGGTCGGGCTTGATGATGACTTCCATGTAACTGAAGATCTCCTCAATTTGGCGATGCCTTAGCGTATGCGATCTTGTGGCGTTTGCGGTAACTGGATGTGGGGTGAATGGCTATTTCCACAGGGAAGGGTCGAATGGATTGCCCGGCTTTCCAATGAGCGAAGTGCGGTAGCGCTCGGGAGGCACGGGGCCAAATGCGAAGGGCAGCGGCCCCCACAGGTCGCTGTAGAATCCAGCGCCCAGGCCGGTGAACACAGGGGTGACCCAGCGGCAGACGGGGAAGTCAACGAACGCTGTCGTCTGCACTCGATCCTCCAGCAGCGGGAAGACATTGGTGTTGTTAAAAGGGCTGATGACAATGTCCCCAACTTCAAGATTGGCCTTATCCAATTCGATGTGTTTCTTGCCCGCTTCTTGCATGTAGTACTGAAAGCCCCAGTGCCCGAGGAAGTAGACGGTCTTCGGGTACGAGGCAAGTTGCCGGGCGCAACTGCCGGCGGCTTCGCGCGCGGAGTTCGACAGCAGATAGGCCGCACGCACGACCGACAAGGACAGGACTGCCGCGACGAACAGCGGCACCACGGTTCTCCAGTTCCATGCAGAATTCGTGAACCATGGCCGCGTGGCTTCGATGCGGCGCACGGCAAGGATGGCGGCAGGCGCTACCATGGGAAGGACGGTGCGGGCGGTAACCGACCAATTCAGATAGGCAACAAAGACGAAGGTTCCTAGAAGCCACAGAACCAATAGAAGTGAATGCGCGTCTCGTCGCTGGGCAAAGTCCATGGCGGCCAACGCGAGAATGAGTAGGCCTACGGCGATCCACAAGGCGAGTTGGGCCAGGGCTGGCCAGTAATACCAAGGCGATACATTTCCAAGAAGCGCCTTGCCGATAGGGAGCACTGCCAGCATGCCGAATACCGCGAGCGCCGCGATACTCGCAATCGCGAGCCTCGTACGCGACAACAGTAGGGGGCTGAGAAACAGCAAGACGGCGATGCACCCCCCGGAAAAGGACAAGGCAATCAAGGTCCGCTGGAGCAGGGGTTTGCCAGAGGCGGCCTCGTCCGGCGGCGTATAGAAGATGGCATCCGTGAAAGCACCCGCACCATACCGCGCGTGGGAATGCCATTCGTAGAGGCCAAGGAGGACAAGAGCTATACCCAGAGTGGGCGCCCACAGTCTGGCGTTGCGTTTGCTTGCCAAGGAATAGGCGGCGAGAAGCGGGATCAGGCTTATGGCGAAATACTTGCTGAGCGCAGCGGCGACGATGAGGATGCACGGCAGTACGTAGGCGGTCCGCCGGTTACTCTCCGAAGCGTTCAGCCACATAGCAACGGCCCACACGTAAAAGGCGGCCATAAGGACATCGGTCATCAAGTTTGTGGCAGACACCAGAAAGACAGGCGAGAGAACTGAAAGCGTGGCTGCGAATGCGGGGTGGTCGCAGAGTCGTTTCGCCACGGTGTATACGCCGAGCGTCAGGGCAACCGCCGGGATGAGGAAGGCGAGGTGCAGGCCGATTTCGTTCCAGCCCGTGATGCAGGCCGCAAGCGCCATGAAATAGGAGACAAGGGGCGGGTTCTTGTTCTCTTCCGCTACAGTTGTGGTAAGTCCGCTCCAATTCACGTTGAAGCCGTAATAATCGAGCGGGTGAGCTTGAATGTGCTGGGCAACCCAGAGATAGATGGGGTCGTCGATATGAAAGGCCTTATTCAAAAATGGCGCAAGGAGCGCCACGGTAAGCATGGCGCACCGCATGGCTGGCGATCTCAACATGCGAATAATGACCTGCCTCTTCTTGAAGTTGGAATGAATCCGCCCTTTCGATTGTAAGAGCATACAGGACTTAGGGGCTCAGGTTGAACCGGCTTGACGCAGGGAGGCCTGATCGCCCACACTGGCCGCTGGTCGTCTTAGCTGTATCTCGAATTG
>JBHEKO010000576.1:0-9601 GCA_041859475.1 Candidatus Hydrogenedentales bacterium | reverse complement strand
CCTGCTTCACCGCCAGGCCGTTGACGCTATAGCTGGTAACGGCGAATGCGTAGCCAAGGCCAGTAATGATGCTGGGCAGGCACGCATCATCGAAGGAGAGTTGATCCTCGGGAATGCCAATCGGAGCGCTGGTGACCATGTAGCCATGCGCGAAGACGATGAGCCCACCGTTCCACGCGCCCTCCGGCGGCATGCAGATGCGATAGATGGCCCCGCTTGCCTGCGTCGCGTCCGGGTCGCAATCGGCGCACGGCTCATCGGCAAGGGCGCCAGCCGCCACGACTGCAACGGCCACGATAAACCAGGAAATGGCTCGCATTTCGATCATGGATAAATCCCCTTTCCGCGAAGGCCCAGTGTATCACGGCGCGTCGATTTGGGCTACGGGAGTCTCCTGGGGTTTCGGGTTTAGGGTCTGGGGTCTGGGGGGGCGCGGGAAACGAGAGAATTCGCCGTATTGGTAGCGACTCGGTCGATGACCGTGTCGCCGCGTAAACGTAAACCATGAGTCACTCAAAGATGTTCTGCAAACCCAAGGGCTACGACTTACGAGCGACGGCTTCATCGAGGCAGTCGCTACCGAACGCAGAAATTGCGACGGCTTGTTCGCTTCGCGTGGGTATGGAATGCGAATATGGCGGCGTTATAGCTCTCGGGGGTGCATGATATGGAGTGTAGAATGACTGAAGGCAAACGGCTTTGGCGCGGCTGCCGCGCCGGGTTCAATTTGAGTACAGCGGCGCGGTGTGTTGTCGCAATGGCGGCCACTGCGTTGCTTGTGTATGCCGTACAAGGAGCCGAGCAACCCGTGGCTGATGAACAAACGCAGGAATATTTGTCCCTGGGCACGCACGCCGTCGACGTAATCGAGATGCCCGTGTTGCACGACGAATCGCGCGGCCACGACCTGCCCGTCCGCGTGTATGCGCCCGTCGATGGCGGGCCGTATCCGGTGATTCTCTTCTCGCACGGCGCGGGCGACTCGAACGAAACCGCGCCGCACCTCTTGCGCCATTGGGCCGGGCATGGCTATGTGTGCGTGGTTCCGACGCATTCCTTCGGAGACGGGTCCACTGCGCAACGAAGCATCGCCAAGCTCGTGAAAGACATGCGGCGTCCTATCGAAATGGGCACGGCTGCATGGTCGGACCGCATTCGCGACATCACCTATCTCATGGACAACCTAAAGCGCTTTGACGAGTATGCGCCCGCGCTCAAGGGCAAGATCGACGCATCGTGCATCGGCATGGCGGGGCACTCTTACGGGGCCTTCACCACCCAGCTTATCGCCGGCGCGGAACTGACCGACCCTGTAACCAACGTGCCCAAGGCCTGCGGAGACCCGCGTCCGCGCGCGTTCATCCTCTTATCGGGACAAGGCCGCGACCCGCTGGGTCTTACGGAGAACTCGTGGAAGAAGATGACGCGTCCGATGCTGGTTGTGGCGGGTACGCGGGATCCGTCACCGCAGTTGGACCCCGGCGAGTGGCGCACGGAGCCGTACCAATTCGCACCCGAGGGCGACAAGTTCTGCCTGTTCATCAAAGGGGCAAACCACTTGTCGTACATCGGCCCGCTCTTCGGCGGCGCCATGCACGACCCCTTGAATCGCGGTGTAATCGGCAAGTCCTTGCGCTCCGTGCCGAAAGCCTTGGCGCACGTTGACCCTGGTTTCGACCAGACGGCGATCTTCGAATTCACGCGGATTGCGACAACCGCGTTCTGGGATGCCTATCTCAAGGACGATCCCAAGGCGAAGGCATTTTTACGCACGCAGGCATTGGCCGACTACAGCCAGAACAGGCTCGATTGGCAATGGAAATGACAAGGTCGCGCGGAGCGGAAACCGGCGCGGCACGACCTAGCATCGTCTGGTTTCGGAACGACCTGCGGCTCGACGACAATCCCGCTTTGCATGCGGCGCTTGAACGTGGCGAGCCCATCGTCCCTGTATTTATTTGGGCGCCCGAAGAAGAAGGCGCATGGCCGCCCGGTGCGGCAAGCCGCTACTGGCTGCACCAATCGCTAATGTCCCTCGACGCTTCCTTGCGCGACCTCGGTTCGCGGCTCACCTTACGGCGCGGTCCGTCGCTGGAGGCTTTACGGTCCATCGGGCGCGAGACGAACGCCGGCGCCGTCTACTGGAATCGCCGCTACGAACCGGCCGTCGTGGCCCGCGACACCTCTGTCAAGCAGGCATTGCGCGCCGACGAGATTGCGATCGAGAGTTTCAACGCTGCGCTGCTCGTTGAACCGTGGGAAATTGCTACGAAACAGGGCAAGCCCTACCAAGTGTTCACGCCGTTCTGGAAGACATGTTTGGAGCGGCTGGACATGCCACAACCGTTGCCCAGTCCCACGCGGATCGCCGCCCCCGGCGTCTGGCCTGGATCGGAGGCTTTGGAATCACTCGCCCTCGAACCGTCCATCGATTGGGTCAGCGGCATCCGCGCCACGTGGCACCCTGGCGAGGTAGGCGCGCGCGCCCAGCTCGCACGGTTTCTGGAGGATGCCGTTTCCGACTACTCCGAAGGGCGCGACCGCCCGGACCGCATCGGCACGTCACGGTTGTCGCCACACCTCCACTTCGGCGAGATTGGCCCCCGGCAGGTGCTTCACGCGTTAGGGACTTGCGGCGCATGGGACACGCGTTCTGGCGCGGCTTTGGGCGTCGATAAGTTCGTCAGCGAACTCGGATGGCGCGAGTTCTCCTATCACCTGCTCTACCACTTCCCGCACACGACGGATCGCCCGCTCAACGAGGCCTTCGAACGCTTCCCTTGGCTCGAAGACCCGGAGGGCGTCGCCGCTTGGCAACGCGGCCGCACCGGCTATCCGATTGTCGACGCAGGCATGCGCGAACTTTGGGCGACGGGTTGGATGCACAGCCGCGTCCGAATGATCGTGGCATCGTTTCTCACGAAAGATCTGATGGTGCGCTGGCAGGCGGGCGCGTCGTGGTTTTGGGACACGCTGGTCGACGCCGATCTTGCCAGCAACACGCAAGGCTGGCAATGGACCTCGGGCTGCGGCGCGGATGCCGCCCCCTATTTCCGCGTCTTCAATCCCGTGACCCAGGGCGAACGCTTTGATCCCGATGGCGACTACGTGCGGCGATGGATTCCCGAGTTGGCGCGCATGCCGGAGCGGTGGATCCACAAGCCGTGGGAAGCCCCGGTGTCCGCATTGGCGGAAGCGGGTGTCACGTTGGGTTTAGAGTATCCCGCGCCGTTGGTCGAGCATGGGGTAGTGCGTTTGAGGGCTTTGGCGGGGTATGCGACCATCCGGCGCGGGAGGGAGAGGTGAATTAAACTGGACTACCGGCCCACGCTCTGCGCAAGTGCGTAGAGGTTGGGGACGCAAGGTGCTTTGCTTGCCTGAAGCGAGAAGATCTCGATGTAACACGCTTCGGCGCATTCCGGACAGTAGGAGTGACTGACGGTTCCGTCCACTTCTCTGGAAGGTTCGACCCACAACCGGCCGATGCGTACCTTCTTGCATTTACAACATTGAACCGTCATTCTACGACCCTCCAGTTACTGCTGATATCTATATCGGCATGAACGCACCAAACTTTAGTGAATTAACGGATGGGTATACGGATGAAGCTCCCCCATTTGCCCCATGAACCCGCCTCGGAAGGCGAGTGGTTTGAAGCCCTTATGAACCTTTGCCGCTACCTGCGGGGTCCGGACGGATGCCCGTGGGACCGCGAACAAACCTCCCAGGACTTCGCCCGCCACTCCATCGGCGAGACCGAAGAGTTGCTCGAAGCCCTGCAAGGGACCGACAACGCGCACGCCGAAGAGGAGTTCGGCGACACCCTGTTCGTCATGCTTGCGGCAGGCGCCGCCGCTGAAGCAGAAGGCCGGTTCAGCGTGCGCAATGCCCTCGAGCGCGCCCACGAAAAGATGATCCGCCGCCACGACCACGTCTTCGGCGAAAACAGAGCCGCAACCCCCGAAGACGCCATCGCCGCATGGAACCGCATCAAACAGCAGGAACGCGAAAACGCGTGACGCGAAAATGCCGGAGTCACGCACTAACACCGCGTAGTCTGCGTTGGTAGGGACGTTTCTCCGAAACGTCCGCAAGTGACCGTAGACTGCGATCGGTAGGGACGTTTCGCCGAAATATCCGCCGGTAACCATAGTCTGCGTTGGTAGGGACGTTTCGCCGAAACGTCCGCAGGTAACCATAGCCCGCGGGATCAGTCCAGGAGGCGCTTTCGGCGAAAGCGCCCTACCTATGCTGTCTTAACGACTCGCGCCCTATCTCACGCCTTCTGCGGCGGCTGCTTGATCTGCAGAGACAACTCGTTGAGCTGTTTCTGCGTCACTTGGTTTGGCGCGCCCATCAGCAGATCCTGCGCCTTCTGATTCAGGGGGAAGGCGATAACCTCGCGGATGTTGGGCTCGTCGGCCAGTAGCATGACGATGCGGTCGAAGCCGGGCGCGATACCTCCGTGAGGAGGGGCCCCATAGTGGAATGCCTTCCACAACGCGGGGAACTTCGTCATCACCACGTCTTCCGAATACCCGGCGATTTGGAACGCCTTCAGCATCACCTCGGGCCGGTGGTTACGGATTGCCCCCGACGACAGCTCGATGCCGTTGCACACCACGTCGTATTGATACGCGAGGATGTCGAGCGGGTCTTTCGTTTCCAACGCTTCGAGCCCGCCTTGTGGCATCGAGAACGGGTTGTGAGAGAAGTCGATCTTCTTGTCTTCCTCGTTCCACTCAAACATCGGGAAATCGACGATCCAGCAAAACGCGGCCAGGTCTTTGTCGACGATCCCGAGTTGGTTCGCGAGGTACACGCGGACCTTGCCCAGCAGCGCATTCGTGACCGCGCGCCCGCCCGCCCCGAAGAACAACGCGTCGCCATCGACCGCGCCCGTGCGCTCGATGAGCCCGGCCTTCTCCGCGTCGCTGAGGAACTTGACGATGGGCCCTTTCAACTCGCCGTCGCGCAACGCGATCCAGGCGAGGCCCTTTGCCCCTTCGCCTTTCGCGAACGCCTCGGCATCGTCGAAGAACTTGCGCGGTTGCGCCGCAACGCCCTTGGCGTTGAAAACTTTGATTGCGCCGCCGTCCTTCACCGCCGCGCTGAAGACTTTGAATTCGCTCGCGCCGAACAGATCGATCACGTCGATCATTTCCATTCCAAACCGCAGGTCCGGCTTGTCGCAGCCGTACTTCTCCATCGAATCGCGGTACGCAATGCGCGGGAACGGATTCGCCATGATCCGCTTCTTCGACAGCTCGCCGAAGATGCGGCCCAACAGCATTTCGATTTCCTGGAACAGATCGTCCTGCGTGATGAAACTCATCTCGATATCGATTTGATAAAACTCTCCCGGACTCCGGTCCGCGCGCGAATCCTCATCGCGGAAACACGGAGCGATCTGGAAGTACTTGTCGAAGCCCGAAATCATGAGCAACTGTTTGAACTGTTGCGGGGCCTGCGGCAACGCGTAAAACTGCCCCGGATATACCCGGCTCGGCACGAGGTAATCGCGCGCGCCTTCCGGCGACGAGCTCGTCAAAATCGGCGTGTGGTATTCCGTAAACCCGCGCTCGGTCAGATGCGCGCGCACCAACTGCGCCGTCTTCGACCGCAATAGGATATTCGCGTGCAACCGTTCGCGGCGCAGATCGAGGAACCGGTATGCAAGCCGCGTCTCCTCGGGATACTCAAGTTCCTGATTCACCGGGAATGGCGTCGCGTCGGCCAGCGACTCGACGTGGAACCCGGACGCGACGACTTCGATCGCACCTGTGGCGAGATTCGCATTGACCGTCTCCGGCGTGCGTGCGACCACTCCGCCGGTGACGATGATCACGCTTTCCGGGCGGACCTGTTCGGCGTCGGTGAAGAACTCCTTGTCGGGATTCACCACGATCTGTGTCAACCCGTAATGGTCGCGCAGGTCGATGAAGATGACGCCGCCATGATCGCGCTTGCGATGGACCCAGCCGGCCAGGCGCACTTGCTTGCCTACGTCAGCCGGACGTAGCTCACCACAGGTCTGTGTACGAAAGGGGTGCATTGTTGTGTCTCCTGCGCGGGGAAATCGCCCAAAAACCGCGCCACGATTGAACGGCGAATGGTACTTGGCATGCCTCGCGTTGTCAAATTCCCCGAGATTCACCGGCCCAAGACCAGCGGGAATAGGGACATGGATCGCCGGCGTTTGTGAATAAATTAGGCAAGGCGTCCGTCCATTGGGCCGACGCTCCCCGAGTGCTCCCGCTGGAGTAGATGCAACCTATGCATGGATTCGGGGATTAAGAGAATCATTCACGGGCTGGTTCTGGGGATACGTATATCCCGCGGAAACAGGCCAACAGGAAGACAGAGGAGACTATGTTCAAGGTTCGTCCGTTACCGTTGTTGGCGCTGCTGTGCATGGGCGCTGTGGGATTGACCGCCGCGGTCCGTTTGGCCGACGCCGAGGCCACGCAGGGCAAACTGGGGGACCCAGCCCCCGAGCTGACGATTCTGGAGTGGGTGAAGGGCGAACCGGTGACCCTGGCTGACGGCAAAGGCAAGACCGCCTACGTCGTCGAGTTCTGGGCGACGTGGTGTCCGCCGTGCCGGAAGAGCATTCCGCATCTGACGGAGCTGCAGAAGAAGTACAAGGACAAAGGGTTGGTCGTCATTGGCGTTACGGCGGAAGAGCCTGCCGACGTGAAGCCGTTTGTGGAAGCGCAGGGCGTGGCAATGGACTACGTCGTGGCTGCGGATAAAGACGGAAAGACCACGGAAGCGTACATGGATGCGTTTGGCGAAGACGGCATTCCGCACGCGTTCATTGTGGATTCGGAAGGGCGCATCGCTTGGCACGGCCATCCCTTGGATGGGTTGGACGAGGCCGTCGCGGAGTTTTTGCCCAAGCAGACAGGAGATTCGAAGGACAAGGCGTAGCCTGTTTTCGAAACCAGTCGTTGAGGATATAGTTCCCCTTGACGTCCCGTTTCGGGCGCGATGAGCGTCCGAGCGGGACGTTGCCTTTTTTGCACTTCTCCATAAAGGTTCAAACGACCGTCGCCGTTTGCTATCCTCTGGCCTACGGGTTGGAACGAGGAGAGGGCGCCGATGAGTTTTCAGTGGCCAAGTGGGGAAGTGCGACAAGTAATTGCCGATGCATTGCACGAATCGCTTTCGGAGGCAATGACTCCGTCGATAACCCATATTGGGCCCATCAACGCTATCGGCTGTTTTCTGCTGAAGCACATCACGGGGGTGAATGCCGTGCCCGTGGCTGGCTCCATCGAGGTGGCCTGCGGCGGAGTTCCCTTCGGGATGGAAGCCCACATCGAGAACGTCGAGGCACACATGTACTACGTGTGGATTGAAGCCGACTTGGAGGAGCAAGGCGTAGAAGTTGTGGACTTTGGATCTCGCTATTGGCGTGAATGGGCCGGCGAACAATTCGCCTTGTGGGCGGGAGCGCCTCCGCCTCCGTTCATCTGGGGGCCGAAGGCAGCGTTGCCCAGCAGCATTGTGCACTACGCGGCCCACGACGAGATTACCGAAATCGTGCGGGATGGCATCAATCGGGCCATATGCGAGCAAGAAGACGAGACGTGCGTGGCACTGTGGGAAGAAGTCATCAATGCGACCATCGACCGCTTGATGGAGAACGACACGGGCTTGCAGTATCTGGTGGATGCTGGAATCGCCGAACCGATTGACGACGAGGAATTGCCCGAGTAGGCTCGCAAAGTAACGAGGGTGTGGCGGGCGGCCCGCTTACGTGCGGAACCGATCTGCGGCCAATCAGTCGCGAGTGGGGGAGTCTCCCCGGCCCGCTACCGTCATGAAGAGGCTCAGTCCGTAGTAGTAGGCAACGAAGATCAGCGACAGCCAAACGAGGCTTCGGTTGACGTCCGGGTACATTGCGAGCAGGACGACGAGCAGGATGGCCCAAGCAAGCGCCAAACCGACGGTCAACCCGCGAAAATGAGGCGCTCGCGATGGATAGAGATACTTGACGGGGACGAAGACGCTGACTCCCAGAACGCCGACCGCGGCCAGATTGACCCACGGGTCGAGACCAAGAAAGAACAAATAGAGGGCGACCACGTTCCAGTAGGAAGGAAAGCCTTTGAAGTAGTGGTCTTCGGTCTTGGCGTCGGACTGGCTGAACTGATAGGCCGATACCAGGACGATGAGGGAAACGCCTGCCAGGGCAAACGTTCGGGGCAGTAAGCCTGCCTCATATATCAAGAATGCAGGCACAAGGACATACGTGAAATAGTCCACGAGATTATCCAGAAGCGCCCCGTCGAAGCGAGGTAACACCTCGCGCACGCGGGCTACTCGGGCCAGGAACCCGTCGCACGAGTCAATGGCGGCAGCCACCATCAGCCAGGCGAAACACGGCACCCAGCGGTGGTCGAAAACCGCAAGCACGGCGAGAAATCCTGCCACGGCCCCGCTTGCCGTAAAGAGATGCACCGTCCAGGCAAAGGCAATTCGAACAAAGGAGTGCTGAGGGGCAGTGTCATTCGGCACGGATCAAGCTCCGATTACGGTGTATTCCAAAGCCTTAGGCGAACTGCGTTCGGAGGGAAGTCCGAGCACATAAGCCCGGCGTGTCAAGTCACACGGTCACCGCTCCGAGTGCCCGAGGTCTTTGCCGGGAGCGACCCGGTCGCGCACGCGCTGCTTTAGTTCTTTTGCCTCAGGAAAGCGCCCTTCCTCTTTGCGCGACCACACCCTCTGACCTTCCACGCGCACTTCGAACACGCCGCCGGTTCCGGGAGCCAGCGTGACACCGCCAAGCTCCTGCTCGAACGTGGTCAGCAACTCTTGGGCAAGCCATGCGGCGCGAAGCAGCCATCGGCATTGGGTGCAGTACTCGATTTCAATGTGGGGCTTCACCGGAAATCTCCGAAGTGTCTATCGCCAATAGCGTAATGGATTTGGCAGGGGCATGAAAAGCAGAAGCAGGGAGCCCGAGACCCACAGATCCCATGCCGAGCCTCGCGAAGTTCGCGGGAAGAAACAACGGGACTCGCACCGTGAAGGGGTGGCTGCGAACACAGCACGAGTCCCGGATAAGCGTTGTTGCGGAGATTTCGTCTCGACTAGTCGTTCGTATCAATCGAGATTTGGAGTCACGAAGACCTGTAATCAGGCAAAGAGCCGACTGGAAGCCAGCGCTGCAACTCACAAGATCAACCGGTACGACACACTAGATTTCGTCGCCGAAAGCCCGCTTTGCCTGCTTAAGGTAGCTTCCAGGCAGGCTGGCGCTTTCGGTCTGCACCCATTTGTCTCCTTGACCTTCGTAGAAGTATTCGATTACGGAATAGACATTGCGTCCGTCAAACTCGCGGTATTTGGAGTAGACGCGCACTTTGCCGGTGCTCTTGCCAAACAGAAGGAATTCATGCGCCGTCGTTATATCCGTGGCGATAGCACTGCGAGGGTACTTCTTGATGAAATTGCGGCATTCCTGGATGCGATCTTGCGCCGCCCTTTCCAAACCCCGGTCGCTGACATACGCGTCGATCACCGCAAAGGCCCACACGGCGCTCAGCGCCGTCAGGAGTCCAATCAGAACGGCAGACCTCGTCCGTTTGGT
>JBHEKO010000046.1:0-2861 GCA_041859475.1 Candidatus Hydrogenedentales bacterium | reverse complement strand
ACGGTTTTACCCTGATCGAATTGCTTGTCGTCATTGCTATCATCGGCATCCTCGCGGCAATTCTACTCCCCGCCCTTGCGCGCGCCCGCGAAGCCGCCCGCCGCGCAAGCTGCCAAAACAACCTGAAACAGTTCGGGCTCATCTACAAGATGTATGCCAATGAATCGAAGGGAGAAAAGTACCCGCCGATTATGGACTCCCAGAGAGTATGCCCGTCGACACTAGAACTGGCGAAGTTCGCAGGGTGCCCGGACGGAAGGTCAATCTATCCCGAGTATCTGACGGATATGAACATTTGGATATGCCCATCCGACGTGGACAACTCCGATGAGTTCCGCGATGGCGGCCCGTTCAACACCGGGCTGTTCAATGATGTGGATGGCAATCCACTGCCGGATTGTTTCGACGGAATCAGCTATATCTACACGGGCTGGGCTCTGACCAGCGACGATGACGTTACCTCAACCAGCGCGCAGCTTATCGCGTTCATTACCGTTGGCGACAACCCCGGCGCAGACGATGACATCACAGGCATTGTTGGCCATCCTCAGGGACGTACGACAATCTACCGCCTCCGCGAAGGCATCGAGCGATTCTTCATCTCCGACATCAACAACGCGGCCGCATCGGCGGTAGCGCAGAGCACCTTGCCGGTTCAATGGGACTGGCTCGGCACGACAGCCTCCTCGTACAACCACGTCCCCGGCGGCTCTAATGTCCTGTACATGGATGGCCATGTGTCGTTCGTGAAGTATCCCGGGGAATTCCCCGTCTCTGAAGCTTTCGCGAGCATCACGGGCACCATCGCCTCACTCTAACGGGAACCATCTCCATAAAGGCCCGGCCAAAGCATAGCCCCTTGGCCGGGCCTGCCTCCTTTTTGGGGCCTGCGTGAACTTCGCGTCCGATTAAGTGTTAAATGGACGTGCGTTGCAGGTAAGATACTACGCGAATGTCGTCCAAGGATTCCGACAATAAGACCGAGCGCCGTGTAGGCGATTATGTGCTGGTCCGCCGGCTGGGGCGCGGCGGCATGGGGAAAGTGTACCTAGCGCGCGATGTCCTGCTCGACCGCCTCGTGGCGCTCAAGGTTCTGAATGGGTCATTCGCGTCCGACCCCAATCTGGTAAAGCGGTTTCGCCGCGAAGCCAAGGCCGCCGCACAGCTCAACCACCCGAATATCGTACGCGTATATGCCGTCCGCGAAGAAAAGAAAGTCCCCTACATCGCCATGGAGTATGTCGAGGGGCAGACCCTCGAGCAGCGGTTGGCAGCAACCGGTCCAATGCCCTGGCAACAAGCTCTGGAAATTGCGCGTCAAGTGGCGGAAGCCCTCGCCTGCGCGCACTCCAACGGCATCGTCCATCGCGACATCAAACCCGGCAACGTGCTCATCGATGCACAGGGCCAAGTTCGCGTAGCGGATTTCGGGCTGGCGAAATTCGTCAATGCCACGAGCGGCATCACCTCCGACGGCTCATTCTTGGGCACGCCCCAGTACATGTCGCCGGAGCACTGCGGGGAAGGCGAAATCTCCGCTGCCAGTGACGTTTTCAGCCTCGGCGTTATGCTGTACGAGATGCTCTCGGGCCAACGCCCCTTCACCGGTGAAACACCGATGATGCTGGTACGCCAGATTTCGATGGACCCTGTGTCGCCGCTCGAAGATCTGGCGCCCAATCTCCCGCAGTCCGTCTATGACTTAGTAGCCAATCTGCTTGAAAAGGACGCAAAGCGCCGGCTAGCCAGCGGCCCGGAATTGCTCGGAGCCATCAAGAATATCCTTGCGCTGAGACACGTCGACTTTCCCGAAAGCGCGGACATCCGCTCGAAATCCCGGATCGTGGGACCACTCGGCCGGTTCATCGGTTTGGGCAAACAATACTGGAAGCACGCCGCTATCGCGTCACTCGTCGCCATTGCGCTCTTTTTGGTGCTTGGGCGCATGGGCAAGACTTGGCAGAACCGTTCTAACGCAGCGGATTTGGAGCAGGATGCCAGTTCACCGTTTCTAACCTCCGCCGCCTTCACGGAGCTTGGTGCGACTCAGGTCAGCATGCGGTTCCCTGAGCTTGGCGCTTCCTTGCAGCCCGTAGACTGGGTAGGGTCTTCGCTCATCGCATTCGGTATGGAGACCCGCAGGGAAGACCGAGCGGAGAGAATCGTCTTGGGTGCCGTCCGCCCGGATAACAGAACGATGCAGACGCTAGCATCGTTTACTCCCGCGCCGGGCTGGAAAGTCCTCAACCGCGCTCTTCCCGAATTTACGATTCCGCGCGTTCTCGAAAGCTCTCCTCTCTTCGGAGGCATTCTTGTCGTCTTGCCTGCTCGCGACCCAGTTTCCGGCACGTACTACCAGGAAGTCGTGATTGCGAAGCAAGGCGCCAAGGATCTCGAACGCAAGGTGCTGTTCCGCGCCGATCCCATGGGCGCATTCGCAGGTAATCCCGAATACTTCGCAGGCGGCTGCTTTGGGGCTATCGCTCATCCGAACGGCGATAGCATCGGCCTGATACTGTCGCGTGGATCCCCGCACCGAGTGATGTTTCTCGCGGAAGGCCGACTCGGCGCTTCAACCATCGCACAACTCTCCCACCCAATCGTGGACGATGCTTCGCCGATTATGGGCGCAACCTACGCTCCCGACGGACGTAACCTGGCCTATGTTCGATTGAGTGAACTCTCGATGGATCGACTCCGCAAAGGAACCAACAAGCGTCTTCGCGAAACCGCGGGGCGTCCCGATCGGCAAATGGCGTTTCCTCCGCTGCGTGATTTCATCGCAGGGCAAGCAGGCGACCGGCTTCCCGCGGAACTATGGGTGACCACCCTCGGAGACAATGCAAGCGCAAGACAACTCG
>JBHEKO010000475.1:0-2620 GCA_041859475.1 Candidatus Hydrogenedentales bacterium | reverse complement strand
CCGCAGATTATCGGGCTGTCGTGCTCATGGAAGCCGCAATTCTTGGAGACAATAGCCACCCTGCTTCGCACTCAACTCATTGTAGCCGGCGTGTGGCAGGCGTTTGCCCCCGTGCTCGATGTGGTGCGCGATCCCCGGTGGGGGCGCGTCGAAGAAACCTTCGGCGAAGATCCGTATCTGACGGCGCGCATGGGCGTCGCTTACATTGAAGGCTTGCAGGGCGAAAGCATGGGGTTTGGGATCGTTGCAACCGGCAAGCACTTCGCCGGCTACGGCGTGCCCGAAGGCGGGTTGAATTGGGCGCCTTCGCACATTCCCGAGCGCGAACTGCGCGAAGTGTTTCTGTATCCGTTTGAAGCAGCGGTGAAGAACGCTGGCCTTCGCTCGATCATGCCCGCCTACCACGAACTCGACGGCGAGCCTTGCCACAGCGCGCGATGGTTGCTGAACGACGTACTTCGCAAGGACTGGGGATTCGATGGAGCCATTGTCTCCGACTACTTTGGCGTTGAGATGCTCACCGAATACCACCGGCTTGGAAACGAGAAGGTCGACGCCGCGCGGTACGCCTTGGAAGCGGGTGTCGACGTCGAGTTGCCTGCGTCGGCTTGTTACGGCCCCGACTTGTTGCATGCCGTGCGCGAGGGGCGGATATCGGAGGCTTTCGTTGACGCGGCTGTCTCACGCGTACTGCGCGTGAAACTCGAGCGTGGCTTGATCGGATTGCTGGGCGGACCTGCTTTTAGCCTGCCCGGCGAAGCGGAACGCATGATGATGCACATGACCGCACATCCGAAAGACTGCGACCTACGCTCCTTGAATACACTCTTCTCCGCGTTCATCTCCATGGTGCTCCTCCAGAACCGCGATGACACCCTGCCGCTCTCCGCCGACAGCAAGAAGATCGCCGTCATCGGTCCCAACGCCGACAATCTCCGCGCGCACCTCGGCGACTACCACTACTTGCCTCATGTGGAGATCACGTTGGGCATGATGGAAGGAGTCAATCCCGAGGATCTGATGCCGCAAGGCGAGACCGTGCTTGAATCGATTCGCAAACGCGCGGAAGCCGGCACGCAGATCGCGTATGCGCAGGGCTGCAACGTAAACGACGATTCGACCGCGGGCTTCGACGAGGCGGTCCGCGTGGCGAAGGACGCGGATGTCGCCATTCTCGTGATGGGAGGCAAATCGGGCCTAACGATGGACTGCACCTGCGGCGAAATGCGCGACCGTGACGACATCACGCTTCCCGGCGTGCAAGAGCAGTTGGTGAAAGCCATCTGCGACACGGGCACGCCGGTCGTGCTGGTTTTGTTGAATGGACGCCCGTATGCGCTCACGTCCATAGCGGATCGCGTCAAGTCGATTTTGGAAGCGTGGCTCCCCGGTGAACAAGGCGGACCCGCCATCGCGGCGACGCTGTTCGGCGATAACAACCCCAGCGGCAAACTGACCATGAGCTTTCCGCGCTCGGTAGGCCAGATTCCCGTCTACTACAACCACAAGCCCTCGGGCGCGCGCTCGCAGATGTACGGCGAGTATGTGAACCAACCCACGGAACCGCTATTCCCCTTCGGCCACGGCCTCAGCTATACCAAATTCGAGTACGGCAAGCCCACGCTCTCCGCAAGCGAAATCGATCCGACGGGCGAAGTAGAGATTTCGCTGCCGATCAAGAACATCGGCGACCGCACCGGTTCCGAGGTCGTCCAACTTTACATCAACGATATCGCCGCCAGCGTGACGCGTCCCGTGAAAGAACTGAAAGGCTTCGCCTGTGCACAGATCAAGGCCGGAGCGGAAAGGACCGTCACATTCACCCTCTACGCCGCGCAGCTCGCCTTCTACGATCGCGACATGCGCTACATCGTCGAACCCGGCGAATTCGAGGTGATGATCGGCAGTTCATCCGAAGACATCCGGCGTAGGGCTAAGTTCAGAGTGACCGGCGAGACGACGGAGATTATCAAAGATCGCATTGTTTTTGGCCGCGTGACGGTATCCGAGTGATGTTCCCAAAACAGGCCATTCAGCGCGCCGCTCGATGAGCGCGGCGCTGGATGACAGGCGCTGGTACGAAGTCGGTCGTCTTGCTCAGTAGGAGTCATAACTGTGGACAGTTACTCGGAATTGCCAAAGGAGCAACGATGAAACGCATCAAAAGACGTGGATTCCTTCAACTTTGCGGAAGTGGGGCCGTGGGCGCGGCAGTGTTCGGCGCATCCAGCGATGCCGCACTTGCCCAAGCTTCGGAGGCACCTCCAACTGCAGCGAATCCCGTGGCGAATCCTGCGTTTGTGAGCGCGCGTGAAGATGGGCGCTTCGTCGACAGCGCTAGATTTTTACAAGCACATATGAAGGCCAATCCACCGAAACTTGCATTCAACCCTGAAATGGCCTTAGGCGAGTTTCCTGCGTGGCGCGACGCAATTCGGGAGAAGATGCGGGAGCTTCTGGCGCTTCCCGAAGTATCCGATACGCCTTCTCCGCGACAGCTCTGGGAACAGCCGCGGGATGGATACAGACTTCAGAAGTGGGAAGCTTATCCGGAGCCTTACTCCGTGGTGACGTTTCTGCTCCTAATTCCCGATGGCGTCAGCGCGCAGTCTCCTGCACC
>JBHEKO010000008.1:0-21563 GCA_041859475.1 Candidatus Hydrogenedentales bacterium | reverse complement strand
CTTCGGCGTTCCCCCGGCTGAACGTCCTTCTCGAATACTACGTCTCCCCCATCACCACGGGCCGCTATATCGAGACTGCCCTCCGAAAAACCCATAACGTAACGGTCGCGGGCGTATCCGTGTCCGCGTCGATGTTGGAGGGCTGGGGGTTTCGCGGTAAACCGCCCGTAGACCCGAAGCCTGGCCTGGAGCATCATCCCGGCCGCCCGTACACGGATCTTTTGCCGCACCTCAGCCAAGAGAATAAGCCTCACCTGCATGTTTGGATAGATTCCGGCTTGTCTGGATTGTCGACCGACACCCAGACCTTGGGCGCGCCGCGCATCTGCTACATCATCGACACGCATTGCATGTTGGAGCAGCGCATCGAAATTGCCAAGCATTTCGATTTCACGTTTCTTGCGCAACCCACGCGGGTGCAGCAATTCGTCGACGCCGGTGTGAAGAATGTAGCGTGGCTTCCCTTGGGATGCTCGCCGGAACTTCACGACGTGGAACCCTGCGAACGCACCTATGATGTCGCGTTTATCGGCGGCATTCCCGATGACAAGAACGACCGCAGGCACAACTTGGTGGAGTCGGTCGCCGCGCGCTTTCCCAACCACGTGATAGGACGTTTCTGGCCCGAGGAAATGGCGCGGGCCTACGCGCAGTCCAAGATTGTCATCAATATGGCCGCCGCGCGCGACACCAATATGCGCGTGTTCGAGGGGATGGCATCCGGCGCGCTCCTAATCACGGACGAAGCCGACGGGCTCGAAGACCTGTTCACCGACGGCGAGCATCTCGTTATCTACCGCAACGACGAAGACCTTATTCCCCTGATCGAGCACTACTTGGCGGACGACGCCGAGCGCACGCGCATTGCGGAGGCTGGGCAAGCATACGTGCTGTCCGAGCACACCTACGACGTGCGCATGCGGCTCATGGTCACGATGGTCCTCGAAGCCTTGGGCGCCCTCGGCGGCTATCAAGGCGAGTCGCGCTTCAGCCGCGGGGGATACTACCGCGCGCCTCGCCCCGAGTTGGCGCGCCAAATCCCCAAGCACGTGCAACGCGTCCTCGACGTAGGGTGCGGAGGCGGTGAGTTCGGCCTGTCGCTCAAGCGCCGCGGCGTGCGCTATGTGGCGGGAATCGAAGTCGTGGAGCGCGCGTGGAGCCTCGCAAAGCAAGTGCTGGACGACGCCGTCCACGGCAATATCGAACAGATGGAGCCTCCGTTCGACGATGGTTCCTTCGACTGCATCGTGTGCGGCGACGTGCTCGAGCATCTGGTGGAACCCGCGCTCGCATTGCGCAAACTCGCGCGTATGATGGAACCGGAAGGTCTTGTCGTCATCAGCATTCCGAACGTCCAATTCTGGATGACGGTCGAAATGCTCGCGAGCGGACGCTGGAAGTATGAAGACGCAGGCATCATGGATCGCACGCACCTCCGGTTCTTCTGCGCCGAGGACGTGCGCGAATTGATTGCCGGCGCGGGCCTGGAAATCGTCCGCATGGAACCGCTCTCCATGTGGTCGGCGGAACTGCTGAAGCGCGATGCAAACGGATATCTGAAACTCGGCAAAGCCACCATTGGACCGCTGACCGATTCCGAATACCGCGACTACCTCACCTATCAATTCCTCGTCGTGGCGGGAAAGCGCGGGTTCAACCGGCTCGCATTGGCAAAGCGCGCACTCGACGCGGGCGACACAAAATTCGCGCTATTCCTTGCCGAAAGCGTCGAGGATGCCGGCCAAGTCGAGCGGCAACGCGTCATGGCCATAGCGGCAGCGAAAATGGGAAAGCCCGAACTCGCCGAGCGCCTCCTGCGCGAAGCACTCGCCATGCCCAACGCGCCTGCAAACTTGAACGGCGACCTGGGAATCCTCCTCGTTTCGATGAAACGGCCGAATGAAGCTATTGAGCCCCTCACGCGCGCCCTTTCGTCCGACCCCGAAAACAGCCGCTATCTCGGTGGCTTGGGGTTGGCCTACCTCAGCCTGGAACAATACGATCTCGCCTTTGACACCCTTGCCCATGCACTGGAGGTCGATTTCCAAAACGCGGCGCTGACGATGCACCTGATAGCCACGGCGCGCGCAACGGAACGCCTCCGCGATGCACTGCCCTTGGTGAAGCGATTCGTCGATTTCTTCCCAGGCACGAAGGAAATCGGACTCGCCTATGCCGAACTCCTTCGCGATTTGGGTGATAACGCGGCGGCATGCGACGCGCTCGACACCGTCCTCATGCTGGCTCCCGACTTTGCCCCCGCCACCGAACTCCTCACGGCGTTGCGTAAGGACACGGTATGAAGCCGGCCTCCGAATGGCTAAGCGCGCTGGCCGGCGTCGAAATCCCTTCCAGTATCGCCTTGGTGCAAGGCCCGAGTCCCGATCCTTCGCTTACAATTGACGGCGTACTCCTGCACAGTAAGTACCGGCCCCGAGAAGAGGCCGAGGCCCTTATCGACTCCCTGCAACTTGAAGAGAAGCGCCCTGTCCTCGCGATCGGTCTTGGACTCGGATATCACATCCAGGTATTGCTCGATCGCGGTTGCGAGGTCGTCGTCGCCGAATGCGAACCCGCGGTCGCACGCCTGGCATTGGAAGGCCCGCTGAAAAACGCGAACGTACTCCTTGCGCTGGGGTCTACAGAAGAACTCGCGCAATCCCCTGACTTCGACGCCTTTCTGAAAAAGCGTCCGCAGATTCTTGTGCATCCGCCCACGGCCCGAGTGCGCGGCGCATTCGTTGCCGAAATCGAGCGTCTTGCAGCGCGCGCAAGCATCCTCGGCGAACGCCTGGGCATAGCCGTTGTGGGACCGATGTACGGAGGCTCGCTTCCGATAGCCCAGTACCTTGCGGCTGCGTTTACGCGCTTGGGCCACCGCACCCTGTACGTCGACAACAGCAGCATGTGGCCCGTGTACGAAGCCATTGCAGGCAGCGTCCAGACCCGATCCGCCAACAAGCAATTGGCGAGCATGCTCGTGAACCTCGCCGGCGAATGGAGCTATGCCAGAGTCGCCGAGTTCGATCCCAATATCTGCATTGTCATGGCCCAAGCCCCAGTCGGGCCCGAATGGCCCGCCCGGCTTTCGCGCCACCAGATACTCACGGCATTCTGGTTCGTCGAAAATTGGCGGCACATGACGTATTGGCGCGACATTGCCGCGCACTACGATGCTTTCTTTCACATCCAGCCTGGTGAATTCGAGCGCCAATTGACGGAGGCCGGGTGCCCTCATCACGCCTTTGTGCAAACAGCCTGCGACCCGGATGTCCATAAACCCGTAACCCTCTCCGCGGAGGATCAAAAGACCTACGGCTGCGATCTATCGTTCGCGGGAGCCGGATACCACAATCGCAATCAGTTCTTCCAAGGGCTCACCGACTACAATTTCAAAATATGGGGCGTGGAATGGTCGGCCCGCGAACTTCTGAAGTACGTGCAAAAACCGGATGAACGCTTCGGCCCTCGGGAATTCGCGAAGATCGTCGCAGGATCGAAGATCAATTTGAACCTCCATTCCAGCGCCATGCACAACGGGGTCGACCCGCATTGCGATGCAATCAATCCCCGCGTGTTCGAGATTGCCGCCTGCGGTGGTTTTCAGGTGTGCGATCCGTGCAAGGGTCTCGACACGCTCTTGGACCCCGAGACAGAGTTGCCGGTCTATCGCGACCTCCCCGAGTTGCGCGCCCACATCGACCATTTTCTCAAGAATCCCGGCGAACGCAAAGCCTTCGCCGAACGGGCGCGCGCGCGTGTCCTCAAGGAACACACCTACTCGCAGCGCGCACAGCAAATGCTCGATTCGATGATCGATAGGTACGGGCCGCGCATCGCCGAAAAAGGTACGCGCGCCCTTCGAAGCGCCGGCGAAGTAGCCGAACGTGTCCCCACCGGCAGCCCGCTTGCGGCGTACCTCCGCACGTTGCCTCCAGAATTGCCGTTTACGCAAGACGCGATCAACGAACGCATCCCCGTCATGGGAACGGCGCTTTCCTATCCCGAGGCCATCTTCGCGTATCTCCGCGAAATGCGCAATGCCTCCGAGCAAGCCCTCGCGATGTTCGAGGACGGATAAAGCCATGAGCGACTGCGAACGGCCGATACGAATTCTCGTCGCGCAAATGACGCGCATGGGCGACGTGCTTCAGACGTCGCCGCTGTTACGCTCCTTGCGCACGCGCCATCCCGACGCGCACATCGCCGTCATGGTCCGCCGTATGGGCAAGGCCATCGCGGAATGCAACCCCGACATCGACGAGGTCATTGTCTACGAAGAGGACACGATGTTTCAGGACCTCAAAGCCGCCGATTCCGACCGTCTCCTTCACGCCTACGAAATCGCAGACGGCTATGCCTCGACTATCCGCGAAGGACGTTACGACGTCGTATACAACTGTACGCACAGCTTTCCTTCGGCGATTCTCTTCGCGGCGGCCGGCGCGCCCGAAGTCGTGGGCGCCCATCTCAGCGATGACTGGCGATACGTCATTCGCGGACGCGGCCCAAACTACTTCTTCACGAGCATCTTGCATCGAGAGTACAACGACCTGAATCTGTGCGATGCGTTTCGATTCTTTCTGGTTGACTCGCCCGCGTCGCAAGGCTTGACCATGCAGGTGAAAGACGAGGACCGCGCGGAAGCACACCGTATTCTGCGAGACCACGGCGTCGAAGAGAACGACTTTCTCGCATGCTTTCAACTGGGCGCAAGCGACACGGATAAGCGCTGGCCGGTGGCGCAATTCGCGCGGCTGGCATGCATATTGAAAGAGCGTTACAACGCCAAGGTTGCCTTGTTGGGCGTCTCCGGTGAGGCGCACCTTGGCGAAGAATTCGAGCGGTACGCGCCGGGCGCGGCGATTCATCTGTTCGGCAAGACGTCGATTCCCCAAGTCGCGGCGGTGCTGGAACGCTCCCGCGCGTTAATCACCAACGACACAGGAACGATGCACATCGCCGCCGCCATGAAGTGCCCCATCGTTCTCGTCTCGGTCGGTTACGTCCATTTTCGCGAGACCGGCCCGTATGGCGTGGGACACATCGCCATCGAGCGGCGTCGCGGGAATGTCGGGCGCTCCGACATTCGCGAGTCGATCCGCTCGGATGAGATTCGAGCCGAACAAGTGTTGAAAGCGGTAGAGCTTGTCGTGCCGCGCGACGAACAAGGGAAAGTCCCCTCCCTGGAAGAAGACCAAGGCTTCTCCGATGTAGACCTCTACTATTCCAATTTCTCGCCGGACGGCTGCCTCGAATGGTACCCAATCGTTCGCCGCCCGCTTCAGGAACTCGATTTCATTCGCATGACCTACCGGGCCATGTGGCTGGAATTTCTGCGCGAACGCGTCGATGAGGCCGAGGAGCGTGCGAGTTTCGCGCGCATGCTGGACTGCTTCGACGGCGCGCAGCCGGAAGCCATCGAAGCGTGGCGGGAGAGCATGACCGAAATCATGCGGAAGCTCGCGGCCGCGTCGCATGCCGGTGTCCAAACGTCCATCTCGCTACTCAACGTGTTGAAGCAAGGCGAGAGTATGAAGCGCGCAAAAGCGCTGGTGACGGAGCTAATGGAGTTGGACGAACAGATCCGGCTGCTGGGCGAGGTTCATCGCGTGGGCCGTCCGCTCGTTGCGATTGCCCGCTTCGAGCGCGACAATCTCGAAGGAGCCGACCCCGTTCACCTGACGCGGACCACACGCACGATCTATGAAGATATCGAAACGAGGGCCAGACTCATGATCGAAAAGGCCAACCGTATCGTCGAGGCCGTGCGAGCCGCGCAACCCGGCACATCGGTCACGTAACCGCGACGCGCTGCTCCCGCTCCTCTGCCAGCGCCAAGCCCCGGTGAATCTCTTCCAACACGACTTCCCCGAGTTTGCCCTGCTTCTTCATCCAGTCACCCGTATTGTGAAGGGCCGTGGGCAATCCCACGAGTTTCACGTCGGGTGCGTCTTTGTACATCATCGCAATCCGCGTATCCGGACGGCAACGCTCCCCGTAGAAGATCGTCGCGGTGGGCCGCTTCACCGCCTCAAGATACGTCTCCGGCATCCGCCAAACGCCGTCCTTGCCGACCGCGCGCTTGATGGCCATCTCCACGAAGTTCGTGGCAAACGTGATGAAGGCCACTTCGTAGAACTCGGACCAACTGCGAAAGAGCAGCGGCAGATCGATATAGGCCATGAGCTGCATCTTCGGTTCGAGGTACGCGTAAAAGGGACAAGGCGGGCTCATCGCAATGACGTGGTCCATGCCGCAACGCGTGCCGTAATAAATGGCCGCGCACCCCCCGACCGAATCGCCAAGCGCTACGTAATGCTTGGACTTCAGTTGGTCCATGACGCGCCGCACCTCGCCTTCATAGAATTCCAGCCCGCCGCCGCCTCCTTCCGGCCGCAAATGATAGGCAAGCCGGTGAATATCGCGCATGAACACGAGGTTATAGTCGTCGCCGTGCTTCATCAACAACCGGCGGAACTCGAACGTCGGCTGCCCCGCGAACAACAACGCGCCGCCCGCAAACGAAAACACCGTCGTCTCCGAACCGCGGTCTTCAATGAGCACGTGTTCCGGAAGCGCCTCGGAGCGCGCATTCTCCGTGAACAAGCCCCCCGCGATCTCGTTCTCGATGGCGTCCACCACTTCTTTGGGCACAAACCTGCGAATGATAAAGCGCGCCGCCCGTTCCTTCAGCGCATACTTCTTCTTAGCTTGGGCGTTGGCCTTATCGGACATGCATTCTCCTTCCTCCCCGGTCATCTGCCGGGAATGGAATATGTCGAGCACGACGCTTCTACACTCGAACCCAACGTTTAGCTTTCATTTCAAATCGGGGCAGCGAACCTTGGGCGACAAGACGCACGGGGATACGCAGCGCAAAGGCCGCTCTCATTTCGCGCTCCAGGGCCTCAATCAGTGCGGCCATATCGCTCCAGCCTGCTTCCGGCTCCACTTCAAGTTCCAGTTCCGCCATCGAACGTTTCGTCTGGACAAGCACGCGATAATCGCCCACCCCTTCGCATTTTCGCATAATCGTCTCTATCGCGCTCGGAAAGATATTCACGCCGCGCACGACGACCATGTCGTCGGTACGCGCCAGGATGCCGCCGGGCAATGCCATGTCGTGCCTCCCGCAGACACACGGCGAATCGGGGGCAAGCACGACCAAGTCTCCCGTCCGGTAGCGAAGGATCGGCATGGCCGCCCGTCCCAAGCTCGTTAACACCAGCTCGCCGGTCGCGTAGGGTTCCACCGGCGCACCCGATTCGGGGTCGATGATTTCCGCGTAATAGCTCGACTCGATGACGTGCAATGTGCCCGATTGCTGCGGGCACTCGAAACTGACCGGGCCAATCTCGGTCATTCCATGGTGATCGAATACCCGCGAACCGGGCCACAACGACTCGATGTGCGCACGCGTCGCGGGGATACTCCCCCCCGCTTCACCCGCCACAACGATCGTCTTCACCTTCGAACGCGACAGGTCGATTTGTTCCTCGAACGCAACCTCGGCCAACCGAATGGCATACGTCGGCGTGCAGCACAAAACCGTTGTATCGTTGTCGAGCATCGCTTTCACCCGCGCGGCGCTGCTGAGCCCGCCACCGGGAATACACAAGCAGCCGATCTTCAATGCCGATTCAAAAGCGGTCCAGAATCCCAGGAACGGCCCAAACGAAAAGGCAAAATAGAGGTGATCCTTGGCGGTAACTCCTGCCGCTTGAAAGACTTGCCCCCAATTTCCCAGCATCCATTCCCAGCTCTCCTGCGTGTCCAGCCAGCGCATAGGGCTGCCCGTCGTCGCGCTGGTCTGGTTGAACCGCGTGTACCGGCTGAGCGGATACGTCAGGTTTGTTCCATACGGAGGATTGTCCTGCTGGTCTTTGACAAGCTCCGTCTTGTAGGTAAACGGCATCTTGCGCGAGAACGCCTCCAGGCTCTCGATTTCGGGCGTAACGCCCGCGTCACGCAGACGCCCCGCGTAAAAACGATTGCTCCCCAACAACTCCCGGATGAGCGTCCGAAGCTGTTGAAGTTGATCCGATTCGAGTTGTTCTCTTGTTGGTATCACGCTTGCAGTCATAGAAAGTCCCGCCTCATATTTCTTCGGGGGAAACGCGGGAAGTCTAGTTTCCGAAGCGAGCAGAGTCAAGAAAGCCGCCATGTCTGCTAAGTGATTCCCGGCTTGCGAATTGCCGCAAGTTGCTGTTCGGTTTAATATTACACATGTTCAACAATTGCTATTGACGCACAAGAATGAAAGAATGGGCTAAGCATCCTTGCGCGAACCGAATGGACAACCCCGACAGAAGGGCATCCCAATGCTCAGTCCAAACGAGATATTGCTGTGGTTGAAAGAAAATGGTAAGCGTCTGCGAAGTACCCCCTACCTCACCGGACGCTTACCAAACTGCGCCATTTACGAATGAATGTCTTGATGCAATTCTCTCCGCAGCCCATCAAATCCACCATCCACAGATGCCACAGATTTCACAGATGAGAATGGGAATTGAAAGGGAGCGTCTGTTCGTGAGCCGATTGCCGGGCGGAAGCTGCTTCCCTTTACGGCGCGTCTGTGGTAGAACAGGGCTATGATTGGGCACGCGGGGATAGCGACGAAGAAGGTTAATGTGGGCGCGCAACGCAAATCGTTCTGCCGGTCACACAATACCATTGAATCGCCGACGATCCCCATACGAAGCTCCCTCTTCTCCGTGACCTTTGTGGCTCTGTGGTTCAATTCTCCGGAAATTTCACCACAGACTTGTCCAGATGCAGTGTTGGATAGATTGGAGAAGGTCAAGAGATTTGCCTGTAATGGCATTAAGGACTGCAAGAAGACCGATAGCAGCGACGTATTGTGGAGTGAGTATTCGGTTGCCCAAGTGTGCGTTGATGCTCGAACCATGATACAGCGCGTATGCTTCAAGGGCAGTCCAGACCGTGGGCACGAAGAGCAAATTGAGGAATACAAGAAGAAGGCTGAAGGTTGCTATAGACTTCTCGTGGAACAATATGAGCGGTACCAAGATGGATGGGAGGAACTTGCAAGACTGCTTCGACAAGTCTGAGGGTGCTGCCGCCAGAGGAGAGTTGACACATCTAGATCATTCAACCGATCTCGTGCTAGACATGTGGCTTGACTTCACTCGCAAGTAAGGCTAAATCGTGAGAGATTAGTGATGAGGAAATGCGTAGTGCGATACCCTTCGGTGTGCGTTGTTGCCATACTCGCATGCTGTGCATTTGCGTGTTACACACTCTTGCAGGGTGTTCTGGGTAAAGCAAAGAACTTCGAAGACACTGAGGACGCGTTTGTACTTTTCTTTGCAGGGAGTGGGAGGCCCAGTCAGATAGACGTTCGTCTCCTCGATATTTCTGGGAAGCCAGTAGCGGGGAAGGAAGTTCATTTCTCAAAATTCAGCGAGGGAGGGACTTGCCTGACAGACGAAGACGGCGACGGAACTGCGCATGTCGGCTTTACATATGGAATTGATACGGTCTATGTGGAGGACACCGGTTTTGTCCTAGATCGGAGTGAATCTTGGTTTGGTGACCTCCCTGTGAAGAATGGGCTCCGCGTGCTAATCATTTTGAAGTCCCAAGTGCTCCTAAGGCCCATGGAAGCAGCGCCTACGGCTAGCGTCATTCCGAGTGAGGGAGTTGGCGACGAAAAGCTGGAACGTGCCTGCTTCGGCAATGGAAAGTCAGAGAAATGCGCATCACGCCGTTCTCCGAACATACCTGCACGTATAAGTTTTCGTGACAGTGGAAACACCAGCATGCGTTTGGGCTTTATGGGGACCATATGACCGAGAAGAGAAACTTCGTCCCGACGAGCTGGTCTTTAACAATAGACTTGTCGCCTCGTCGCTTGCTATGCGTCTTGGTTGCCGTGTGTATCTGTGGCATGCTCGCGTTCGCTCAGCACGTCAGAAATCAGGGACAAGCCTCCCAAGATTTCGAAGAGACCAAGCACGCATTTGTGGTCCTGGCCTCGGGGAAGGTCGCCGGGAAGATTGACGTAGCGGTCGTGGACCTGTTCGGAAACCCGGTGGTTGATGCGGAGGTGAGCGTTGCGACCAACGCGCGATCTGAGAAGATACGAACGGATAGCAGCGGGCACGGGATATCGTCGGTTTCTCAACACGCTGTAACCCAACTCAAGGTCAACGATGTGTTGGTTCTCGACCGGCCATCCGCAGGGCTTGGACGGCCATCTTTCGAAAGCGGCATTTTCGTCATGATTATCTTGAAAGACCAGCCCAAGAGGGACGGGAAATAGACGGGAAATAGACGGGAAAAGACAATTCGCCCTGTGGTGTGTACACCGCACTGTGTCCTGGTCGCATATCCCCAGTTTCCTCCTCGATGCTGCAAGCAGCCTGCAGAATCATCCACACCCTATCCGTCGACTTGTCTACATAATTCGGGCTAAGAACCGCTTTTTCAGGGACGTCTATACAGGCATTGGTTTGTTGCACCCGGTAGTCCTGTCGGTCCACTTCGCTGAGTTTTGCCGCGGGCGGCGGATTGCATCCGAGCACGTGCGGAGAACTTGCCAATTCTCAGGGAGCACGGTCCGCTCCTAGTCTCTCTTTGGAGGCACGCCCCTCGCGGCTTCGCTTCCGCTTCTTGACCGTTGCCGTTCCCTTTGATACAATTCGCCTTGGAACTTTGCTTTTCCCTGCCATGTTCGACAGGGTTGGATTAGCTTTGTACCTTAGCAATTGAACCGGGAGCTCGATATTCGTTGTAGCCAACGGCATGCCGCCATGAGCGGAAGTCGGCCGGCTATCGTGAGGGCACCCCCTTAATGGGCAGGTTCAAAGGCTATCCACTCAACGGCATAGTGCGGGGAAGTTTTGAGCGGGACACGCGTTGTCCCGCTTTCTTATTTTGGGGGCAATTAAATTATTGACATAAAGACATAATAATGAGACAATCTGCTTAGAAATACTCCGTCCATGCATGGGATCATGTCAATTGAATAATCGGGGGAATGCTCGGATCTCCGAATTCAGCCCATCTCCCCTTCTCCACAATATGTGGACAACTTGGACTCTTCTCAGTCAATTTATAGACTACGTTAAGGTTTATGAGCCGAAACCAGGCATTGCGAGATAAGATTAAGTATTGACAGAAAGTTCGATTTTTGCTACCTTTAGGTGGCGAAGAACTGTAAAGGCATTTTATCTATGGTCTTTCGTGTTTTGTTTGGTGGGATAACAGGCCTTCCCCGAACCCTTTTGGGCTCGACGGGCTGGTAGGGAGCGCACGACGCCGTGCTGTTTTCACGACCAACGAAGTCGCTCGGGATCGATATCGGCACGCATTCGGTAAAGGCCGTGCAGATGTCCCGGTTTGCCGGTCGTATTCGAATCGAGAATGTCGGGTATGCGGCGTGTGACCGGAACCAGCTCAATGCGGATCCGGTGATGGCGCAGGCAACGGCAGTCCGCGAAGCGCTTCGAACGCTCAACACGTTGCAGAACCATATCGTAGGCGCATTGCCTGGCCAGACGGTGGTTATCCGATATCCCCGGTTGCCTCGCTTGGCAGAGAATGAGCTAGCCGCAGCCATCGAAAAAGAGGCCGGACAGAACATTCCCTACGAGTTGTCCGAGGTGTTCCTGGATTGGGCCTTGTTGGACGAGGTTACCGAGGCGGGGAAGACCATGATGAAAGTGCTGCTCGTCGCGGCGCGTTATGAGGTGATCGAGTCCCGCGTGCAGATTGCGCAGGAAGCCGAAATTGCGTACGGCGCGTTGAGCGTGGACAGCCTCGCGCTTGCCGACGCGGCGGAAGCGTGCGATTTCCTGCGCGTAGGGGAGTCCGTCGCACTCATTAATCTCGGTGCGACGACAACCAGCATCCACTTCGTCAAGGATGGAAAATCGAATTTCATCCGCGATGTAAGCTGGGGCGCCCGCGAATTGATACAGGCGATCGCCAAGGCGCGCCGAGTGGAATTGGGCGAGGCAGAGAAGCTCTTGGTACAGTCCGCCGCCCCGTCCCCGGCAGCTCCTCCCCCGCTTCCCGAAATTGAAGAAGAACTTGCCCCGCCCCCACCCAAGAAGGATGTACTTGGCGATTTGGGCGGAGGTCTCCTGGACCCGCTCGACGAGGAGCTGGCAGGCCTTGATGAGCCGGGGTCCGCGAAAGTGAAACAAGTCGCGCCCAAGGCAACGGAAGAGAAAAGCTTGAGCGAGGTCTTGGCGATGCCGTTTGCGCGGCTGGTCAGCGAGATCCGGCGTTCCTTCGACTACTACGAACAACAGCTATATGAACATCCGGTGGATCGCCTCATCCTGAGCGGCGGCGTGGCCCATCTGCCCCTCCTCCGTGAGACCCTCGCCGAGGAGTTAGGGGTACCGGTCGAGTTGGCGGACCCGACGCACAGCGCGCTAATGATGGGACCCGAACATTTATTGGGCAAGTTGCTGGAACAGCCGGCGCAGTTCATGGTGGCGGTCGGCTTGGCGGCGCGAGGGATGGCAGACCTATGATACAGATCAACCTGCTCCCCCACCATCTTCGCCCCATCAAGCGGTCGGCATTGCCCTACGTGCTGTGCGCGGCTTTGCTTGTCCTGGTCGTACTCGGGATCGGCGTTTCGTTTGTAGGCATGCAGGCTGCCATCGCCGCAATGAATAACGAGTTGGAAACACACAATAAGAAGATGACGGAACTCCAGCCGATAGTCGACGAATCAAACGAGCTGGAGGCCCTCAAGGTACAGCTTGCGGATAAACTGAAGACTATCGACGAAATCGCCAAAGACCGCATCATCTGGTCGCGGCAATTGTGGAGCCTCTCCCGCCTGACCCCGGACAACGTCTGGTACAGCGAGATTGTCGTGACGACCAAGACCTATCAGGTACAAGAACAAGTGATTGACCCGCAGACGGGCAAGCCGAAGGTCAATCCGCAGACCAAGCAAATCGAGATGAAGATGAGGCCCGTTCAGCGCCCAATCCTGCGTGTATCGGGATATGTGGTGGAATCGCCGGACGGAAGTCAGGACGTGAGTCCGCTGACGGATGCCCTAACCACCGACCCTGAGTTTACGAGCATGTTTCAACTTGAGCCGCCGTCGTTCCAGAACACGGAGTTCGAGGGATTCCCGGTCAAGAAGTTTACGCTGGAATTCCTGATCACCTCGGGAGGGCCGCAGGAATAATGGATGCGCTCCGAGGAAAAGTAACGCCGAAGGACTGGATGGCGGTAGGAGTCATGTTGGCGTTCATCGCCGCGTTGGTGGTCATCTACATCTTCTTTGTCCACCGTGGCATGGCGCAGAAGCTGACCGAAATTACCGCGGAAGACCAGGCCGTCCAAGCGGACATCCGCGTGGCTCAGCAAAAGAAAGCGGGCATTGCCAAACTCAGAGAAGATACCGACAAGATTAAGACGTTGGTGTCGAGCTTCGAAGAGCGCCTGCCCTCCGAACGTGAGATTCCCAATATGGTTCGCCAGTTCGAGAAGCTGGCAAACGAGGTCGGCTTATCGCACGCGCTGAAACCCGAACAACCGATACCCGATGAGCGGAAAGAAACGATCCCCTACAGCATTTCGACGTTTGGCACGTTTCATCAAACAGCAAGTTTCATAAACAAGCTTGAACGCTACGAGCGCTATCTCAAGGTATCCAACCTTAAGATTGAAGAAGAGGACAACGGCGTGTCCAAGGCGAGCTTCACGCTCAGCACATTCCGATTTCTGGTTAAGCCCGCTCCTGCAAAACAAGCAGCCCAAGGCGCACCGGCGCCCGCCGCGCCCCAGAAGCCGGGAGGCGCGTCATGAACCCGCAACGCAAGAAGCTCATCTTTCTCGCAGTCGTCGGGGTTGTTGCGCTGATCTTCATCTTCAGGGCAGTGTTTTCGGAATCGGAAACGGACAGACAATACCGGGAGAACTTTGAGAAAGCCCAGAAGGAAGCCGCGGCCGGTGGTGCGGCGACACCCAGTGGTCAGCCTGCGGCAAAGCCCGCGGAGTCAGGCCAGGCAAACGGTTCGCAGGCGGCCCGCTCGCAATTCCAGAAGGCCGAAGTGGATATCGACGCCCTTATTGCGAGCATTAAGGAAGTCGATTTCGACTATGAGCAGGACCGCACGCGCATCAATCCGATGACGCCGCTGGTAGGTCCAATGGCCCCGATGCGCCTGGCGGTTCCGAAGCCAGGAGAAGAAGGCCAAGAAACCACTCAAGAAGATGTGCAGATGCTAATCCGCGGACTGCGCCTCACTGGAATCCTGTGGGACAAGCGCGATCCGATGGCGGTGATAAACGAAGATATCGTGTCACGAGGCTTTGTGTTTCCCGACACGGGCGTGAAGGTCCATGACATCGAAAAAGACCGGGTCATTTTGAGCGTCAACAATGTCCTGGTTCCACTCGAGATGGAGGAGCGGTAAGCAATGTTACCGGCAAGAAGAGCATGGGGCCTGGCAACGATTGCCGGCTTGATCGCCGTGTGGGTGAGCGCAACCGCCCAGAGCACGGATACCGCGCTGCGAAAGCAGGAGGTCGTTCGCGCCGCACTAGCAAAGAACGGTGCCGGAGAACCTAGCGCGAAGCTCCTCGAAACGGCCGACAAGTCAGCGGCAATCGTATCGGCGGAACTGCGTGGCGAGGCGTCCACGCCAGTCCTGACGCTTGCCATCGAAGGCGCTCCGGAGTTCGATTGGTTCTACCTCGATAAAGGGAAGCGCGTCGTTGTGGATTTCTATGATGCCGTCTACTTTGAATCGGGTAAGACTCTCACAGCCGCCTCGGAATCAACGTACCTCAAGACCGTTCGCTCCAGCATCTATACCATGGAGCCACGCTTTGTCGCGCGCTTCGTTTTGGACCTGAAGAAAGAAGCGAAGCCCTCCATTGACGTCGCCGACGGCAAGGTTCTCGTATCGCTCATCTCGAAGAAATCGAGCGATAAAGCGTCGAAATCGAAGAAGCCCCAGACGGAGCCAACTGTGGTAGCAGCCGAATCCGCGAAGACAGAACCGGATAGGCCTGCAAATGCGCTTGAAAGCTTTGCTGCCGAACTGGCGCGCATGGATAGAAGTAAAGACTCTGACTCTTCCGAGGGCAACCTGACGAATGCCGATGCAAAGACCGTTTCGCCGGTCAACGTTTCGGAAGAGACGAAGGTTGCGTCGCAGACTGCCAGCATGGATAAGACGGGGATTAAGGCTGTTGAACCTGCTGCAATCGACCAACTTCCCTCGACTATTCAGACTCCTTCCGCTGTAGTCGTCGCCACTGGAGAAGCGCAGAAAGAGGCGAAGAAGGACGAGGATCCTTTCGCAAAAATGCGCAGCATGCTTCAGCAATTGTCGGCAGAGCGCGAGAAGTCCCAGGGTTCCCCGGAGACTCAGAAGCCCGAACCTCCCGCTGCCCAGCCAAGCATCGCTCCGAAGCCATCCACGCCGGAGAAGGTCGAAGAACCAACGTCGGATGCCAAGGCTTCAGCAAATGTAACCGTGGTCGTGGATAAGGCAGAGGTAGAGGAGCCGTCGCCCGCGACTAATGAGAAAGAATCGAGCGAGCCATTAATGCTCGCGGCGGCCACTCCGGCTGCTCCCAAAGAAGAACGCACGCAAGTTGCCCAAGCGACTCAAGAACCTCTCCCTGCATCGCCCGAACCCGAGGCCAAGCCAGTCGAGAAGTTAGCCCCGTTCAAGGGATTGCGGGAAGCCCTGGAAGCAGAGAAGAAATCCAGCGAAGCGGCTGCGAACTCCTCCGCGGAAGCCCCCCAGGCGAGCCCCCCCACTCCCTCGGCGCCTCCAGAAGAAAAGAAGACGGTTAAACCGCTCAAGCCGGTCCAGTCCGAGCCGCTGGTACCCGAAATGGACGAACCGGAGCGCGTGAAGTTGCCTGCCGGCATGGACCCGATGGACCAACTCGTGAATATCGATTTTCGCGAGATGGACCTCAGCCAGGTGGTGTCTTTACTCGCGAAGAAGGCAGGCGTGAACGTCATCGCGGGAACGGATGTTGTCGGCACGGTAACGGCCGATATGAAGAACATTCCCTTGCGGAAGGCCATGGACATGGTTCTGCGCATGAACGGTTTGGGGATTGTGGAGGAAGAGGGCATCTACCGGATTGTCACCTACGACGAGGCCGTCGCCGCACGCCGCGCCACGCAGATGGTCGCCTTGAAGAATGCACAGTCCGAAGATGTGAAGACGACGCTGGATGGCGTCCTGGTCGGCTCGCCCGATGCAACCGCCATGGCGGTCTCGGCGAATTCGGCCACGAACGTGATCATCATTTCGGGCCCCCGCGAGAAGGTGGAAGAGTATGTGAAGCTCGCGAACGATCTGGATATCAAAGAGCCCACCCTTCCAACCGTGACGGAAGCCGTGAAGCTGAACTACCTCGAGCCGAAAGCAGCCAAGCCCATCGCGGAATCGATGATCACCAAGGATCTGGGGAAAGTCGAGATCGATGAAATCGGACGACACCTCGTAATAACCGACATTCCCGTCGTTGTAGAGCAAATCCGCGAGATGCTCACGAGCGTGGACATCCCCGTTAAGCAGGTCGCCATCGACGCGATGATCGTGGACGTGGTGCTGCGGGATGCTTCGCAGACGGGCGTAAACTGGCTGCTGGAAGCCCTGCGCCGCCACAGCACCAACGGCGATTTGGTGAGCGACGTGTCGCAGCTCGATTTCGAGAGCACGCTCGGCAATATCGGTACAGAGGCCCTCGACGCGGGTGTGTTGACACTCGGAATCTTGAGCAGCGAAGCGCGTCTGACTTCCAGCATTGCGGCGGAAGTCCAAAGCCGTAATGCGGAGATTCTGGCGAATCCGAGCGTCGTGACCGTGGAGAACAAGCCAGCCACGATCAGCATCGTCCAGGAATTCCCGTATCAGGAAATCACGCAGGGATTGACGGGCCCGCCGGTTGCTTCGACCGAATTTAAGCCCATCGGTGTGACGCTGGAAGTGACGCCGCGCGTCACGCACGACAAGAGCACCATCGTCGAGGTGCAGGCGAAACAGAGTTCCGTAAGCGGTCTGACGGAATCCGGAGTCCCCATTGAAGACAAACGCGAGGCGCAAACGACACTGCGCGCGCAAGATGGACGTACCATCTTTATCGGCGGGCTTCGGAACGTTACGGACCGGTTGTCTGTCAGCAAAGTTCCGGTGTTGGGCGATATACCGGTGTTGAACTTGGCGTTCCGCAGCCGCGACCTGGAGAAGATCAACACGGAATTGCTCATATTCCTCACGTGCCGTGTGATGGGCGAGGAACTTCCCGAACTCTCCCCAGCCCATCAAGACGAGTTCAACAAGATCGGTCTGGTCCCCGATGTCCCCGACTCGCAGCGTGCGATGTTCCGCGACATAGCGAAGCCGCAAGAGATGCGCGACCCCGCGTGGAAGTGGCGTCGCTCCAAGTAGCACGAACTCAATTTCGATTCTTCTCGGCCGCGAACAGGGACGTTCGCGGTCGAGTTGTTTATGGGGAGTTCACGAGGCATTATGAGGTACACTATGGAAAGAGGTCTTGCGTGCGCGCACGCAGTGTCGGCCTCCTCCCCACGTTCACGGGGGAGTCGTGTAGAAAAACGAGACAGGACATAGGATTGCAGTTGATGCTTGGTTCAGACGAGATGCGCGAAATCTACCAGAATACGGAGATTGTCCGCCGCCCCACGTATGGGATTATCACGGGATACCACGAACTTCCTTACGTGTGCTTGGGAATGCGCGAAGACGCCGCCCAAGGCACGACGCGTATTCGAGGCCGTATTCATGTGTCCCCTCGTTTCGTCATCCGGCCGCCGTGGCATGAGCCGAGTTACGAGGATATCTTTGGCGACGAGAATGTGGACCAGTCGCTGGCGGGCCGCGTGTTTGGGTTTCTGGGACTGCGCGGACGCCCCGTCGAATGTACCTCGGAGCATCTCGAAATCAAGCATCTGGAGACCAACATCGACCGGGCGCTATCGGGCACGCTAGACGATCTTGAGCGCATGGAAGACATAACGACAGGCGTCATCATTACGCCAAGCAGCCGCTACTACCCCGTTTCGTTGGAGCGGTTCATTGCGAGTATTTTGGATGACGAATTCAGGGCATAAAGAACGCCGAAAGGCGCTTGCGGCAAGGAGCAACGACCAGTGAAGAGCGCATACGAACTTGCGATGGAGCGGATGGAACGAGAGTCCGGGCCTTCGCGGAAGCTGTCCGATCATCAGAAAGAGGCAATCGCCGAAATCGACAAGAAGTATGACGCAAAGGTCGCGGAGCAGAGGCTCTTGGGCGAGGGACGCATACAGTCGGCCACAACGGCAGCGGAGTTGGAGCAGGCAAAGGCGGAATTGGCGAAGGAAGTCTCCAGCTTGGAAGAGAAGCGCGAACGAGACAAAGAATCGATCTGGAACGCCGGTTAGAACCCCCTGCCGTGACCAAGCAACGCCGCACACGCCGTCATCTTCATGGATGGTGGTTTCTTTTTCTCGCCGTGACCGCCATCGTCGCCGCCGGATGGTGGAACGACCGAATGGCGAAGTTGGCTCCTTTGCAGCCGCCACACCCCAAGAACGCGGCTTGGACATGCTCAACTTCGGATTTCCCTGGTTTCTGGAACCGGTTCGAAACGGGCGACGTAACCCAACGTATGGCGAGCGACTGGCCGCGCCCCCAGGCGCCGATGGAATTGGCCGGCCGCAAATCGACCGGAATACGACCCACGCCGAGCCGTTGGAAACTCTGGCTTGGGTACAGGCTAGCCGTGAGCGAATCGCCCGATGGCATTGGTATATCGACATACCCAGGTTGGTTGCTGCGCGCCGCGGACATTGCCCTGCGGCTGGCTACCTCCAATCGAGATGTGGACGGCGTTTCACGGTACGGCGATTGGCACTACGGCTGGCGCGACGGTTTTCTGATGGCGTCGAAATCGCGCGCTTACGTTTCCGAGTGCTTGGCCCATCCCGATCCCTCCCCACTCCGTTGCCGTGATGACGGCGTGCCTGTCGTTGAATGGGGCGGCCCATCCGAGGGCTACCTGCGCCTGCTTTCCGGCGACGGCTTCCCCGTGGAAGGAAGCATCAAGCTTGCAGTATCGGACGGCACAACGCCTCTGACGCTATCGCACGCGTGGCCGGAAACACCGTTGGCCGCCATCACCGCGCGGGATTGGGAAAGCCTTGGGGCCGTAGGGAAGCTCTTGTCGCTTGCAGTCGAACGGACAAAGTACGTGGAGGCGGCGGCGCCTGTCGCCACGGTGTTCGCGGATACATGGAGCCTCGTCGCGCAGACGTTGCGGAGGCCGGCCGGTGCGAATCAGATCTCGCTTGCGCTGTGCGACGTGGACACGAGCCACCTTCTGCCCGTCCCCTCGGTGGCGCTTGCAATGCGCGGCGCGGGGCTGAATGCGGCACCTGAGGTACGTGAGTTTCCTCAACGACAATCCCTCCCCTATGAATGGAACGGGCTTCAGGGAAGCATGACGCCTCTGCTTGGCCAGAACCTCTCTCTGTATGTATGCAGTTCGGACACCGACTGGATGGCGTCCAGTTCGGAGGCGACCATGGCGGGGCTTGCGGGCCGTCTCGCGCTGGGACCCTCGGAAAACGGCGATATTGATTTGGCTATCTCGGTGGACTGGCGAAAGCTATCGGCGTCTCTGGACGAAATGGCTGCCATAGCCGGTGAATTGCAGATCCTGCCGAAGATGAATATCGACGACGTTCGACAGACCATTCAACCTAAACTTAAAGGGCTGTCCGAACTTGGGACGATGTCGGTGACCGGGCGCGTGGAGCAAGGGCAACTTGTCTTCTCCGGGCACGTGTTCGAGTCCGACGGAGCGATCAAACCATGATAGGACCGCTCGGTCTGCTTCTTTGCGCTTGGCTCTCTGCCGGTGACTTGGGATCCTACGGGACGCTGGAGGCTCTTGGCGGGGCTTCTCAGTGCAGAGAAGTGATCGGGAATGGCGGGCTGACAGTCGCCGTGGACACCGCAGGCAAGCCTTGCTCGATCCTGTGGCCCAGCCCCTTGGGACCGGGGCAAATGGCGCCAAGTGGCGCAGAAGATGCTGCGCCGCGCGGGATCGTTTGGGGCGTTAAGATCGACGGCAAGACAGCTTGGTTGCACGATGGAACCTGGACCGTCGAGCACGCGGCGCAACGCGACGTACACGGGATCATCCATACGACGTTGACGCACGACGGTCTGCACGCGAAGCTTACGCAGTTTGTCTATTCCGGCGCCGACATACTCGTCTCGCAACTTGCGATAGAACCATTGCCTGAGGGCGCGCACGTTCTATGGTACGCGAACCTGGACCCGGCCACGCGTACCATACCCGAGATTCCGTGGCTTGGGAACGTTACGACGGCGAGGCGCGACTTCGGGATGTTCGTCGAATCGTCAGGCGGCACGATCTATCAGCTTCGCCCCGACGCCCCAGGGTCGTTCGACTGGATAGATGCGGAACGTCTTCGCGATGACGACGCGCCCGCGGAGCGTTGGGAAACGTTCGGGGATGGAACCTGGATCGCATTCTCGGCCTTGGGCGACCTGCCAGCCTTCACCTGCGGCGAGACCTCGGGAGCCGATTCGCCGTGGAAACAAGCGCTCCGCGGTGAATTTAAGGGGGCATGCTCCGCGGTTGGCGATTGCGCGGCTGCTGCTGTAGTGAATGCCGATTCGGAGGCCACAACGCATTGGACCGTTCTCACGGCATTCGGCAAGAGCAAGAAAGACCTTCAAGAGAAATTGGGTGCAGCCCGCGGAAAGGGGTACGACGCGCTGCTGGAAGAGACCCGCAAATCGTGGGACGAGCAGGCCGCCGCGTGGGCGGTACCGCAGGAAGCCGAGCCGGAGCTTCGCGAGATGTGCACGCAAAGCCTTATGACCATCGCTATCGCCACCGATAGGGAATCGAAGGGGGTTGCGCGCGCTACAACCGATCGGCCTCCCCTTGCGATGGATATCGTGCGAAACGGAATCTGGACAACCGTTGCGTTGGACCTCGCGGGTGAGCATGACAAGGCCGATCTGCATGCACAGTTCTACGCTAACGCGGTTCGCGAAAGCGCGAAACCGGGAACGCCTATCGGCTCGATTCCCATGGCACTCCTCTCGGACCACGCGGAGGCGCTTCCCCACCTTTGTGTAGACGTCGAAGCGACGGGCTGGTTTCTGTGGTCGACCGGGCTGCATCAGGCGCCGCTTGAGGAGAACGCTAAACGCGTGTTCTTGGATCGCATGTGGACGGCGACGGATTTGTCGGCATCCTTTCTGACGGGTTGGTTTCGAGATCCGTTCGTTACGACGCCCTTTGGTTTCGACCCACAGGTGATGAGCGACCGTTCATCCGCGGACCTTGCGATCTCCGCCTATCTGGGACTCACCTCGGCGATTGGAATCGCGGAGACCCTCGGCATACCGCGAACGGATTGGACGACGCGCAAAGGCGAGTTGGAAGACTTGGTCCGTTCGTACGTCACCGGCGACAATGACCAATGGAAATCCGACGCGCCGATGTCGCTGGGACTGACCGCTTTGGTTTCCGAAAACGAC
>JBHEKO010000013.1:0-3976 GCA_041859475.1 Candidatus Hydrogenedentales bacterium | reverse complement strand
GGCTTGACGCGGATCGAATCGTAGACGGTCTTCATCGCGGCGGGGAACAGCGTTTCGTTGATGAGGCTCGATTTGCCGGAACCCGATACGCCGGTGATGCACGTGAATACGCCGAGCGGAATTTCGACGTCGATGTTCTTGAGATTGTTGTGGCGCGCCCCGCGAATCACGAGCGACTTGTCGTTGGGCTTGCGGCGTTCTTTCGGCGCGCGGATCTTGAACGCGCCCGAGAGGAATTTGCCAGTCCACGAGTCCTTCATCTTCATGACTTGGGCGGGCGTGCCCTGCGCGACGATGTGCCCGCCGTGGACACCCGCGCCGGGGCCGAGGTCGATCAGGTAATCCGCGGTGCGGATCGTTTCCTCGTCATGTTCGACGACGATGACGGTGTTGCCGAGGTCGCGCATGCGCGTCAGGGTCGAAATGAGTTTTTGGTTGTCGCGCTGGTGCAGGCCGATGCTGGGCTCGTCGAGGATGTAGAGCACGCCCATGAGGCCGGAGCCAATCTGCGTGGCCAAGCGGATGCGTTGCGATTCGCCGCCCGAGAGTGTGCCCGCATTGCGGTCGAGGGCGAGATAGTCGAGGCCGACGTTTACGAGGAAGCCGAGGCGCTCGCGGATTTCCTTGAGCACACGCTCCGCGATCATCGATTCGGTCTTCGTGAGTTTGAGATGCTCGAAGTAGCGCAGCGCGTCGGCAATCGACATGCCGGTGACGTCGAGGATGGTCTTGTGGCCGATGGTGACCGCCAGCGATTCGGGGCGCAGGCGGGCGCCTTTGCACACGGGGCATGGCTTGGTGGACATGTACTCGCTAATCATTTCGCGCGACTTGGAACTCTCGGTCTCCTTGTAGCGGCGCTCGAGGTTCGGGATGACCCCCTCGAACGACCGCGACATCTCGATGGTGTTGCGCTCGTTCGAATAGGAGAAGTTGATCTCTTCCGAGCCGGAGCCGTAGAGGATCTTCTGCTGCACGTCGGCGGGCAGCCGTTTCCACGGGGTGTCGGGACTGTGTCCGTAGTGCTTCACGACGCTCACGAGCGCGCGCATGTACCACGCGTCGAGCACGCGCCGCATGCTCCACGGACGTATGGCCCCGTGCGCGACCGGCAGGCTTGGGTCGGGAATCACGAGTTCCGGGTCCACTTCGATGGTCGTGCCGATGCCCGTGCACTCCGGGCAGGCGCCGTGCGGGTTGTTGAAGGAGAACATGCGTGGAGCGATCTCTTCGAAGCTCACGCCGCACTCGACGCACGCGAAGTGCTCGCTCTGAATCACTTCGCGCACGGATTTGTCGGGCAGTTCCTGGTAGACGCGAATAATGCCATCGGCAAGTTTGAGCGCGGTTTCGACAGAATCCGTGAGCCGGCGCGCGATGCCTTCTTTCACGACGAGGCGGTCGACCACGACGTCGATGTCGTGCTTCACGTAGCGTTCAAGTTCGATCTTCTCTTCCAGGTTGCGGAACTCGCCGTTCACGCGGACGCGACTGAATCCTTGCCGCTTAATGTCGTCGAATACCTTTTGATAGGTGCCTTTGCGCTGACGAATGACCGGGGCGAGCAATTGCACGCGCGTGCCCTCGGGCAATCCCACGATGTAATCGACGATGGCCTGGGGCGTCTGCGCTTGAATGGGTTTGCCGCACTTGGGGCAGTGCGGCTTGCCGATGCGCGCAAAGAGGAGGCGCAAGTAATCGTAGATTTCGGTGACGGTGCCGACGGTCGAGCGCGGGTTGCGATGCGTCGTCTTTTGCTCGATGGAGATGGCCGGGCTCAGTCCCTCGATGTAATCGACATCGGGCTTCTCCATTTGTTCGAGGAATTGCCGGGCATACGCGGACAGGCTTTCCACGTAGCGGCGCTGGCCCTCGGCGTAGATGGTGTCGAACGCAAGGCTCGACTTTCCCGAGCCGCTCAGGCCCGTGATGACCACGAGTTTGTCGCGCGGGATCGAGAGATTCAGGTTCTTCAGGTTATGTTCGCGCGCACCGCGAATGACAATGGCGTCTTGAATGGTTTTCTTCTTAGGAGGCATGGAAAATGCAGCATCTCCAGCGGAGGTTTTGGGTTAGGACGGTCGCCGGCTACACGCAGCCGCCGGTCGACGCGAATGGAACAAGCAGGGATTGTACCCTAATTCCCCGGAGTCGCTCCATTGCGTGACCGTCGTGCCGGATTTCCTAATGCGTGTGTGCCCCCGCTCCAAACGAGCCGCAGTACTGGGATCAGGATGGAATCGGCCTGAGGACAAAAGCCCGGCTCAAGCCATGGTGGAGCCCGGTGCCTACAATGAGCCCATCGTCGTTGATCGCGTCGGCTTCCTCCAATACCCAGTACATGCCACTCGAATCGGTCCGGGTGTTGAGGTCAATGGGGGTCCCGTGGTCCCACACGACCGCCCGCCAGTCTCCGCTGGAGGTGCGGCTCTTGCCGACAATCCTTCCGTTGTTGTTGATGTCTAGGGCCACACTCTCGGTGCCGCCCAGAGTCGACAAGTCGTGGATGCCTCCATCCCACAGAACTGCATGCGATTCGGTATCGCCGGGCAGATAGCTCACGCCGACGACTTGGCCCAAATCGTTGATAGCGGTCGCGATACTCCCCTGACCACCCAACGTGCCCAAATCGGATAGGGGATGCCCGGTTTCCCACAGGAATGCGTGCATGTCCGAGGGGAAGAAGAAGGAACCCACGAGCTTGAGGTCCGCCAATTTGGGGTACGTGGCTTGAAAAACCTCGGACAGTGAAGCATAGGCGTCCGCTTTTGGCCCAAGGAGACTCCATCCCACGACGTGGCCGCTGCTGTTCACGTCTTGCGCGAAACTCCACGCGCCTCCCAGTGTGCCGAGGTCTTGTGGAG
Organism: Candidatus Hydrogenedentales bacterium; assembly: GCA_041859475.1. Taxonomy (GTDB): domain Bacteria; phylum Hydrogenedentota; class Hydrogenedentia; order Hydrogenedentales; family SLHB01; genus JAIBAQ01. Next base: position 1,112 of record JBHEKO010000013.1, on the reverse strand, counting down.
TAGTGCCGGTCCACGCGGTGGCGTGAAAGTCCGCATCTCCGGTCACGTCGCTTGCGCCTACGACAAAGTCAGAGTCGTTGATTGCGACGGCAACGTCTTCCGTGCCTCCCAATGTCGGCAGCGTGATGCGCCCCGAAAGAGTCCAAACTTGGGCGGCCGTGTTCCCTGAGTCCAAGGTGTCTGTCGTAACGCCGACAACGTGGTCCGCGCTGTTGATTCCGAGACCGGCGCTGAAGTGGTCTGCTGCCGTCGACCCCAAATCAGAGATGGTCGATCCATCCCAAAGGAATGCATGCTGGACGGTAGCGTCGATGCGGCTTATGCCTGTAACATGCCCGCTCTTGTTGATGTCCTCGGCACGCGTGTAGCCTTCGGCCCCGAGCGTGTTGAGGTCCGTGACATTGTACGTGGGCGTGCACCCCACACCCAGTACGACGATGACGGCGAGTAACCATGGCGCGACGGTTCGAGTCTGACGCATAGCCATCCCCCTTTCCGCCTTCGGACTTACCGAGGCAATTCCTTGCTTTTCGCGGTAATAGTATATCACGACTTAATTTTCGTCGATAGGGGATCGCGTGAAACATACAATTTGAGTTCGTATTCCGCCGGGTCTCCGTGCCGGCGGGATTTCCGCATCCATTGAGTATCCTCAAGACGCCCGGCACAGAGACCGGGCGCTACCGAATCCGCGCTCCCTTTCGTCGCGCAATCGACAAGATCAGCAACGCCGCGGCGATCAACACGGGCGTGGTCCACTTTGCCATGGGCACACCTTCGGGTAGCTCGCCTACGACCGTCACGGTGCGTGCCGCACTGCCTACATTGCCTGCAACGTCGGCGGCTTGGTACGTCAGGTAATACGTCCCCGGCGCGTTGATGTTCACGCTGCCGGATATCGTGATGAAAGCGCTCCGGTTTCCGCTGACCGCGTCGTTGGCCGTCGCGCCGGGTTCCAGATAGGCCTGGCCCACGTTGAGCGTAACGCCACTACCGCCCAACAACGTCACCACCGGCGGCGTCGTGTCGCCGGCTTGTTGGACCACGACCTCCGCGCCGCTGCCTTGTGCGCCGGGCGCGCTCACTTTCACCCACGCGTTGCGCGTGGACTT
>JBHEKO010000010.1:0-2698 GCA_041859475.1 Candidatus Hydrogenedentales bacterium | reverse complement strand
ACCACGGGATTCGCAACCGACGACTACTTCTTTTTGGCCTCCTTCAAAGGCTTTCCGGGGCTTCCGGAATACGAGCAAGACCCTCTCAAGACCTTCGTCTTCGCCGACGGCAATCCCGAACGCAACGCGGCATTGATGGACCGAGGGATATCCCCGTGGTGGTCCGTGCGCGAAGGCAAGTTGGCGTTTTGGCGGCCGCTTGCGTCGCGTTCGCATTGGCTCGACTATCGCCTCTTCGGCGACAACCCATGTCCGATGCATCTCGAGAACATGGTGTGGTACGCCGTGTTGTGCGCCGGACTCTGCTTGTTATACCGGCGATTGGCAATCCCCTTGTGGGTCGCTGGCTTGGCTGCTCTTCTGTACACCATCGACAGCGACAACGGAATGAACGTTGGGTGGATATCCAGCCGCAACACACTCATGTCCGCGTGCTTCGTCGTTGCTACGGTTCTGGCGCATCACCGTTGGCGCGGCGAAAAGTCCGTGGCCGCTGGACTGCTGGCGCCCGTCGCGTTGTTCACTGGCTTGATGTGCGGCGAGGCGGCGATGGGTGCAATGGCGTATCTTCTTGCATACGCCCTGTTCATGGACAAGGCGAGATGGCCGTTTCGCTTCGCGTCGCTGATCCCTTGCGGAGCGGTGTTCACCGCGTGGTTCCTTGCATATCGTGTGATGGGCTACGGGACTGTGGGGTCCGCGTGGTATGTCGATCCCGGGCATGCGCCACTGGCGTTTCTCAACCGGCTCCTGGCGCATCTGCCCGCGCTGATGACCAACCAGTTTATCGGCGAACCAACCACCGTTGCGCGGACCTTGGGGGGCGTGTCGGCGATTACGCAGATCCTGGGAATGGTAGCGCTCGTGCTTATTTTTCTTGCGCTGTTGCCGCTCCTGCGGCGCTCTCCTTTGGCGCGATTCGCCGGGTTGGGGGCACTGCTCTCCATGCTTCCGGTGTGTACCGTCGTGCCGCAGCCGCGCCTCATGCTCATCCCAGGCATTGGCGGCATGATTCTCATCGCGCTCTATCTACACGGCGTGCTTTCGAACATATCGTGGGTGCGCGGAGGACCGGCGAAGCGGCGGTTCTTTTCGATGCTGGTGTGCCTGTTGATGTGCGCCGTTGCCGTCATGTGGATTCTCCTGCACACGCAAATCTCCACGTACGACATGACAATATTGACCTTCATCGCTGGAGTTGGCGGACCAACGATTCTGGTCCTGGTCTTCTTTGTACGGTTTGCAGGAGCGGACTGGGTGCCGAGAAGCGCGTGGGTACGGGTCCCGATGATCCTGCTGGCATGCGCGTGGGTGGTGCTGCATGGAATTATCCCCTGCCTTATGATGCCCATAATGACGCGGGCCGTTGGGAGTTTCTGGGCAAAGACAGCACCAGCGCTCTCCGACATTCCAAGCTCCGAATTAGACGTAGACAAGACGGTCACCATTCTTCAAGCGCCTAACGATTTCGTGAGTTGGTATTTCCACATCATGCGCTCTGCCACCGGGCAACCCATTCCCGCCCACACGCGCTCGTTGAGCACCGGTGACAAGGGAGTCACCGTGAGCCGGCCCGATGCGAATACGCTACTGCTTCAGACCAAGCGCGGTCTGATACGGAGTAAGCTGACCAGCGTTTACCGCGGAGCCGGCTATCCTATGCGCGAGGGTGAGGAGGTCGCAATGTCGGGAATGACCGTTACCGTGAAGGCCGTAGGAAGCGATGGCTGGCCTACCGAAGCCGAGTTCCGGTACGACGTGCCGCTTGAAGATGAAGGCCTCGGTTGGTACAGCGCGGCACGATTGCCGTACCGGCCAGGTTCTCGCCTTCTCGTTACACGCTTCATCCCCGTAACGCCACCTGCCATCGGCGAGACTGTGGCGATCGATGTGCTTATTGAACGGTCGCCGGAGTATCAGGCGCTCAAAGTGTTGTTCCCGGAAAGGGCGAACTGAATTGGACGGCGACGCAACATCCAAGGCGTATCTCTCCCGCCTTCTGCCGTGGCTGTATGCGTTTCTGCTGGTTGCCCTGACCGCGGCGGCATATGGCAGAGTGTCGTCTTTTGAGTTCGTGCTCTTTGACGACGACTACTACATCACCGACAATTCCGTTGTAAAGCAAGGATTGAGTTGGTATGGCGTAATGTGGGCGTTCACGCAAGGGTACGCGGCCAACTGGCATCCGCTTACCTGGCTGTCGCATATGCTGGATGTCGAGCTGTTTGGGGTCGATCCGGCAGGCCCGCACCTCGTCAATCTTGGACTGCACATCGCGAACACCCTGGCTCTCTTCTATCTTCTTCGTCGTATGACGGGCTTCACCGCTCGGAGCGCGTTCGTCGCGGCGCTTTTCGCCCTGCATCCTCTACACGTCGAGTCGGTGGCATGGGTCTCGGAACGCAAGGACGTGTTGAGCACGTTGTTTTGGTTCTTGACGACGCTGGCCTATGTGCGTTTCACGGAGAAGCGCTCCGTGCTCCGGTATATAGGCGTCATCCTGCTGTTCGCGGCCGGACTGATGTCGAAGCCGATGCTCGTGACCTTGCCGGTAACATTGTTGCTGCTCGACTTCTGGCCGTTGAAGCGCACAGCCTCCGAGCGATATGCCGGATTGTTTCTAGAGAAGTGCCCTCTGCTACTCATGAGCCTTGTCTCATCGTTGATCACGATTTGGGTTCAGCGGCAGGGCGGCGCA
>JBHEKO010000787.1:0-8160 GCA_041859475.1 Candidatus Hydrogenedentales bacterium | reverse complement strand
GCGCGCCATTCGGCAAGCGAGGCGACGCCGGTCGCTTCGATTTCGCGCCCTTGCTCCACCAAGCTCTTGGACTCGGACATGAGCCGGCCCACTTCCGCCAACAGCCAATCGGCCCGTTCGTGCGTGTTGTTCGTGCCGCCGGAACCGGTCAGGTACTGTGACTGATATTCGCCGCAGCGGTCCAACGTCGCTTGGAGCACTTCCAAGAACGGCTCGCCCGCCTCTTGTTCCAACACACATAAGGTGCGCACCAGGCGCGACATTGAGGCCATGGCAGGCACGGCCACTTCCTTGCCGAGCTTTCCCTCATGCCACATTTGTTCGAGCACGGGAAACATGCGAAGGATGGCAAAGAAATTGAGGCGGTCCGGTTTGCCGCCCTTGATCGACGCGATCGACTGCATGATTGCCATCAGCTCGGACGGAAGACCCTCCTGGAACGGCTTCGTGCCGACGAAAGTCTGGGCCTCGCGCCGCGCCATGTTGCGCGCCGCCTTCGTCAAAATATCGCCGCCTTCGCCGGTCATGTACCTCGGCTGCGTTGTCACGTGAAGCGCAAACGCGTCGTCCTTCGCTTCGGGCAACGCGGCCGCGTTGTTCACGGCGTCCGTGCACGCGACCTTCGTTGCCTCGCCTACGCCAACGGACACGTCCGAATCATCGCCGGTTGCCCAGATCGCGAGCGTCCATGTCGTGCCGGTGCGAAAGACAAAGGCATCCACGTCTTTGGGCATATCCAATGGCCCGACGTACTGCGCGGCGCCAAGCCGGTTCACAAGCGCCGCCAGGTAGACGTAGCCGTCGCGGAATTGTCCTTCGGTGAACAGGAGCGCCGGTTCGAGGAAGCACAGACGCGCCCCTCCCGCCAAATTGCGGATGCAGTTTTGAGCCAACGCGGTTCCAGGTGCGCCGCCCTGTACGTCGGCCCCAACCCCCATTACGTTTGTGGCAAATCCTTCGTACCCGAGCGATTCGGCCGCGACGCGCAGCGCGCTCAGATTATCGCTCGTCAACGTTTCACTCCGCATCACCGCGGAGGTCGCGTACTTTCCAGCCCCGTTGCCGAGAAGCGCTGCGACATCTTCCGCACCCGCGACCACGGGCATGACGGGCGCACGCGATCCACCGCGCCGCACGGCCTCCGCAATCGTGTCGAAGGGGACTTGGCCGTCGGGGATGGCCACGATCCACGCGGCGACTTTGTCGAGCAGGGTGCGCGCAAGCTGTTCACATCGTTCCGCCGCATTGGGGACCTTGCTCGTATCCACCAAGAGCGACGCCAAACATCCGCTTTTGACCGCGCGGTCAACGACTTCCTCCACATGGGGATCTTCGGCATTCAGGCAAATCTGACGCGCGGGTATGCCCTGAATGGCTACGGTTGTCTTGTCGTCGCTGTCAAGCAGATGCACGCCGATTGGGGCAACCAGCTTGGCGTTTGGCCTGTCTATGCGGCAGTAGGCGAGGTCGAATTCGGCCGGTTGGCCGTTGACAGTCAGGGCAACGTGCGTTTGAAACCGGCCGCGACCGGGCGGTGCGCCTTCGACCTGGTGCCAGTGGGTTCCTTGCGCGCGCAGGGCGATTGCGGGCAGTTCGATAACGGCCGGCGCCTCCAATGGCCCGGAGAAGGTGACTTCCCCGGAGATTTTGAGGTCCGTCTCCGCGCTTGCCTTGAGTTGCAGTATCAAGGGGTCATCCACATAGACGAACGGGATCGGCTGGTCCGGTGCAAGGCTTACTTCGATCATGGGCGCGGACACCACGAACAGCAGGGCGGCAACTACCGTCATAGACCCACCAGAAATGGGTTCGTGCGCCGTTCGGCTCCGATTGTGGTCGCCGGGCCATGGCCGCTGTAGACGACCGTTTGGTCGGGAAGTGTGAGCAGTTTCATGTTAATCGATTGGAGCAATTGCTGATGACTCCCTCCCGGAAGGTCCGTGCGCCCTATGGAGCCTGCGAAGAGAACGTCTCCCGACAACACGAAGCCGTCTCCAACAAGCACAATATGCCCCGGCGAATGCCCTGGGGCAAATCGCACCTGCAGCTCGATCCCGCCTACGCTCACGGTATCTCCTTCGCCAATGGTCCGACTCGGTTCGGGCGATGGCGGAAAAGGCACTCCAAACATCATTCCTTGCTGAGGCACGGCGCGCAACAGCGGCAGTTCATTCTCATGACACACCAATTCCGCGCCCGTTTGCTTTAAGGCTTCGGCATTGCCGCCGCAATGGTCGCAGTGACAATGGGTATTCACAATAGTCTTAACGGTATATCCCTCGATGGCGTCCGCAAGTTCCGGAGGGAATTCGCCGGGATCGACAATCAAGGCCTCCCCTCCCTCGCGAACCACGAAGCAGTTCGTCACGAAAGGGGTCATTGGTAATGCAATAATATCCACGAACGTCCTCCAGCAGGTGGCCGATGCTACGGGCACCGCGTTGACGAGTCAAGCCGCAGGCGCTGGGAAACGCAGAAATGGATCCGTTTCCACTCGCATCATAAGTATGCCCGAAGGAACCGTCCAATTTCTGCAAGCGCCGTCCGCGGGTACCTGCCGTCGTCAGGCCTGCGCGCCCCGCAACGAGGAGGCGGAACGATCAGGCGCGCGCTTCCCCATATTGGTCATCCAGCACGTCGCGTATGACTTGGGCCATGCGATGGGCCTCAATAGGCTTGTTGAGGTATGCCTTGATGCCCAAGCTCAACGCTTCTTCGCGCGACAGCCGTTCGCTGTAGCCCGTCGCAAGGATGATGGGCAGTCCCCTGCGAATGCCCAGTATCTCCTGCGCCAACTGCACCCCGGTGAGCCGGGGCATGTTTTGATCGGTAACCAACAGGTCGAAAATTTCGGGTTGCTCGCGAAACACCCGCAGGGCCTCTTCGCTGTCCGTCAGCTTCACCACCTGATAGCCGAAACGCTCCAATTGCCGTTTCAGCAATTCGGCCAGCGTTTCTTCGTCGTCCACGATCATGATCCGTTCGTTCCCGCCGATGATAGGTTGCTGCGTCGATTGATCGATGCTCTTCGGCTCCTCGGTCGCGGGCAAATAGACTTCGAATATCGTCCCGCTTCCCAGTTCACTTCGGACGACGACGGCCCCGCCGTGTGCGCGAACAATCCCATGCACCGTCGACAACCCCAAGCCGGTGCCTTTCCCCATTCCTTTCGTGGTGAAGAACGGATCGAAGATGTGCTCCAGGGTCTCTTTGCTCATGCCGCACCCCGTATCCTCGACGCAGAGCAGCATATACAGCCCTTCGTGCAAGCTCGCATTCTCGCGCTTCATTTCAGCCGTCACGGTGCACGGTCTCAGTTCGACCTTGATTGCGCCTTTGGCGTCCAGCATCGCCTGATAGGCGTTTGTGCAGAGATTGACGACGACTTGGTGTAACTGCGACGGATCGGCAAGAACATACCCGCCCTTTCCGTCCAAGTGTTCGTGAATCTCGATCGACGCGGGTATCAGCGCGCGAAGCAGCGTTAGCGCCTCGTGCACGATAAGCTCGATTCGCACATGAACCCGCCGCTCTTCCATTTGACGGCTGAACGTGAGGATCTGCCGGACGAGCTCCGTGGCCCGCGATGACGCCTGCAATACCTTCTTCACGTCGGTGTGTGCTGCCGTGCCCGGTTCCAATTCCTGGAGCGCCAATTCCCCATGGCCCAGGATTGCCGCAAGGATATTGTTGAAGTCGTGGGCGACTCCGCCTGCCAGCGTTCCAATCGCTTCCAGTTTCTGCGCCTGGCGCAACTGCCGCTCCAGCGCCACCTCGGCGGTCACATCGCGCGTCACCGAAACGAAATGCGCGAGCTTTCCTTCCGCGTCCCGCACGGGGGATATCGACGCGTTCCACTCGTAGAGCGTGCCATCCTTACGTTTATTCACGAAACGCCCGTGCCACAGCTCGCCCTTGCTCAGCGTCTGCCACATCGACTCGTAGAACGCCTGACCAAGCTTGCCGCTCTTCAACACCGAGGTCTGCATGCCCACGACTTCGTCCGGGTTGTACCCGGTAATTTGAGAGAAGGCCGGGTTTGCATACTCGATCCGTCCGTGCGTATCGGTCATGAACACGGCTTCCGCGGCGTGTTGAATGGCGGTTGCGAGCATGGCTCGCTCTTCTTCCGCCTTCTTGCGCTCCGTGATATCCCACGCGACACTCAACACCTGCTTGATGTTCAGCGCTTCGTCGAGAATGGGCACGTAGTCCAAAAAGACGGTGAGCGACTTCCCGTTTACCGCAAGCACGCACTCCCCTTGACGGCGCATACGCGATGCAAACGCTGCTTTCTGTATGGGCAGGATGGCGCTTACGACTTCCGGCGGGAACAGGTCTTCGTCTTTGCGCCCAAGGATTTCCGACTCGGGTTTGCCGATCAACTCCCGTGCATGCGCGTTCACGAACTGTATGCGGCGTTCGCCGTCGTAGATCACGAATGCGTAGGGGAATTGATCGACCGCCGTCCGAAAGCGCGTTTCGCTCAGCGACAGCTTGTCGGTCGTCCGCTGCATGGAAGAGGTGTCGCCGTAGACCATCGCAAACACCAGCAGCGACGTAAAGATGACATACGCGAGGCCCTTCACGGTCTGCATCAGCGCCACGAATTCGGAGTCGTTTCCCCAGAGCAGCAGCAGTCTGTCGGAGAAGACAATCCAAAGGCTTGCGGCAAGCGCATACCAGAGGGCAATTCGCAGGGCGCGCTGCGCGGGCGTCGGCGCGGACGGTGTGCGGTCGGAGTGCATGGTCTTCCATCCTTTTCAGGCGGTCACCACGTAGAGAAAAGCCTCTTCGCAATCGCTACGGACATACAGAGAACAGGCAGCCTGCCTTCAACTGCGTAATGTTCTACGATTGCGCCCTGTTTGTCAATGGCGGTCCGCGAAGAAGGGCTATCCTTGCACTTCCCAGCGCCGCAGTCCCATGCGGGACAAATAGGTTGGAATGACCTGATACTTGGGATTCAGCGTGGGCAAGGCGTCAATAAACGACCGTTTCCGCTCACCCTCCGCGCCGAAGAGGATCGTGAGGCTGCCGCCTTCGCCGCCGGCTCCGTTTACTTTCCATCCCACCGCTTCGTGATTGCGCGCCAATTCGATCACGGCCTCCGCATCCGCCGACACGAGTTTGGGATGCAGCGCGGCTTGGGCCTCTGTGTTGTCGATCATGCAGCGCCCCAGCGCGTCGAAATCGCCGTTGAACATGGCGTCCTTCCCGCTGCGCGCCGCGGCCCGCAACGGCTTGAGCACGGACTGATCCGCGCCCTTCTGCTCCAGCCGCTGAATCACTTGGCCGTGCACGTCGCTCGACGAATGGGAGTGGCCGAGGAACACCAAGACCATGCGCCGTTCCAATTCCCACCACACCGAATTCGGCACGGTGATCTGGGAGACCGATGCGTAGGGGTATTGAAACATTTCGATGAAACAGATGCCTCCGTAGGCGCTGCACAACTGGTCTTGGATCCCGCATTGCAGACCGAGCTTCTGCGTCTCGACCTTGTGGGCCATCGAGGCGATCTCGTGCGGGGTGCGCTGTCCCGGCGTCAAAAGATCAAGGGCCCCCAACAACGCTACGGTGACTGCGGCTGAAGTCCCCGTCGACGCTCCGGCGGGCGCGGCGCTGTAGAGATTCACTTCGAAGCTGAGGGACTTCGGCAGTTCCATGATGTCGATGGACGCCTCGATCAAGGGATGCCGGTCATAGCAGATTCGCGACGGATCTATCGTGTACCGGTCGCCGAAGTTCTCCGCATTGATCGTAATGCGTTCTTCGCGGTCTCCGTCTTCGGTAACGTAGATCTGCACTTCCGCGTACGGATAGACGCCGATGTTGAACACCGCGCCCTTCTCCGCGAACCACGTGTCCGTCCAACCGCCCAAATCGCACACGCGAATGGGCGCCATTGCGTTAATGACCCTGCGACGGCGCGCTGCCATGCTCATCCCCCCCGTACTTCGATGTCACCACGTGAGCCATTCAAACCCTTGCTTCGACACGTTGAACTTGCGCGCGCGAATGCTCGATCCGTCGCCTTCTTCGTAGTAGACAATGAGGATCGAGCCGTCTTTCAGCGCCACCATGCTCGGGTATGCGCCGTGGTTCTGCTCGTCGACCGGCACGTTGTCGCTCCACGTCGCGCACTCATCGAGCGAGTAATGCAGGCTTGTCTTGGGCAGGCGGTGCGCGCAGAGAATGATGTCGTTCGGGGTCCGGTAGAGGTAGGGGCAGTGCCCCGGGAATCCCATCGGTTTCGAGACGCTCCACGTTAGACCGCCATCCTTGGATATCGAAAACCGCATACTCTCGCTGGACGTGCGCTGCGCGGCGTAAAGCCTGCCGTCTTTGAGTTCAATCACGTCCGTTTCCGCATCCAGGCGCAACCCGCCATTCGGAATATCAACGGGAGGAGTCCACGACTTGCCCTTGTCTTTGGAGATGATTACCGCGCCGAACGCGTCGTCGCCGGTCTCATCGTACAAGCCGAGAATGAGGTCTCCATTCTTCAGCTCGCGAATCGGGGAACTGCAATAATAGGAACTAATCAGCCTCGCCTCGGACCATGTCTTTCCACTGTCGGAGGACTCGACCAACCAACTGCCAATGCCCCGGTATCCGCTTTCCCCCTTGTGGCGGAGCGTGAAGAAATTGCAGAAAAGACGTCCGTCGCTGAGTTGCGCGATGGAAGGATCGCGGTCGTCGTCCGGCCCGTCGAACAGGGTCTCCGCGGGTGTCCATGTCTTTCCCTCGTCGGAGGAGAAGCACATGCTCACGCGCCCGCCCTTGGGATGCGCGGCGTCGGGCAACGAGACGTGCGTCCAGCCCGCGTAAAACACGGACATTAGGCGCCCATCCTGCAAGCGGCACACGTCGGGAAATGCCTCATAGGCACCCGCTCCGGCATCGGAACACACATAGACAAACTCGCGGCCTGCCTCCATCGCCACAGGCGCCTCCTTGGGTTGCGCGGCTTCCTGCGCCATCGCGAGACTTCCCGCGAATACCGCGGACATAACAAAAACACTGCGAAGAATGTGCTCGCGCATGGCGGCCTCCCCCATGGTTGTCCTCTCTCCAAACGTGCGTCGCGCATTCTATCACAAGGCGGAGCGAGGCTGGCTACAGGAATCGCGGCTACCGCACATCCAGCGCGTGCTCACGCGCGTGAACAAGTCGGGTCAGCGTTGTGTTGGTCGGGCAGGGGATGCCGAGTTCCCTCGCATAGCGTACGATTGCGCCGTTCAAGGCTTCGATCTCCGTGCGCCTCTTGTGAATGAAATCGGCGCGCATGCTCGCGTAGTGCGCCGCCGTGGGCGGAATAAGCGTGTTGAACAGCAGGTCCACATATTCGCCGGGCAAGGCAGGTTCGAGCGCAACGCCGATCCCCATTCCGACCGCATACAGTTCGTGGACGATTTCGCGCATCATCTCCCGCGTATGCTCGGTGTCGAGCAATGCACCGTAGGGTACGTCCAGCAGGGCCGACAGCGGATTCAGCGCGCAGTTGTAAGCCACTTTGCCCCACAGCACCGTCGCGATACGGTCCGTGTACACGGTCGGCAACCCCGCTGCTTCCATGGCATCGACAATTTCGCGTACGCGGTCTTCGGGCGTTTCGGGTGAGTAGACGCCGAGCGCTGTCGGATTCGCGATGACCGTGACATCGACCCACCCGGGTTCTTTCACCACGACACCGTAGATTGCCCGCGCCCCAATGGTCCGTTGCCACCCCACGGATTCCGCGATAGTCTCGGCATTGCCCAAGCCGTTCTGATACGAACAGACAAGCGTGGAATCCGCGACAAGTTCCTTCACGGCTTCGATGGCGCCTCGCGTGTCGTACGCCTTCACCGTGATGAGAATAGGGTCGTACGCGCCGGCGGCCGGCTCCGGTGGAGTTGTGCGCGCTTCGATACCGGCGACACGATGGTCGCCCCAAATCCCCGTGATTCGCAGCCCCGCCTGGCGAATCTCCGCCATATGCGGCCCGCGCCCTACCAACGTAACCGTGTGTCCGGCTTTGGCCATGAACCCGCCGACGACGCTCCCAATCGCGCCCGCCCCCATGATCAACAGTCGCATACCGCTCCAATCCAAGCGCCACCGGCTCACGGCGCCTTCAAGCACGATACGGACACCCGCGGTGTGCGGTCAAGC
>JBHEKO010000687.1:0-12825 GCA_041859475.1 Candidatus Hydrogenedentales bacterium | reverse complement strand
GGTCGATTTGAAGGCCGCGGCTGGCCGCGTCATCTGCATCGATCCGGGGCACGGGGGACCATGGCCCGGGGCCGTTGCGCCTTCAAACGGCCTCCGGGAAGCGGACGTGAACCTCAGTGTTGCCCGCCTGCTGAAACGAATGCTGGCCGACGCGGGCGCCAACGTCTTTCTCACGCGTGAAGTGGATACGGCGCTGGCTCCGGATAGCCTTCCCGAAGACCTCGCCGCTCGCGCGGCCCTCGCGAACGACCGCAAAGCGGATATCTTCGTGAGCGTGCATCACAATGCCGACATCAACAAGGGTTCGGTGAAGAACGACCTTGAGGTCTACTACAAACTTCGAGAAGACGGGGCCAGCCTCGATTTGGCGCAAAGCCTCACGCATGAGCTTGCCCGGCGTCTCGACGCAACCGCGACGGCAAAGCTGCTCCTTCCCGGCAACTACAAGGTGCTCAGGCTCAGCCAACAGGCCGCGGTGCTGATTGAGTCCTCGTACATGACCTCTCCGCGGAATGCGGAGATGTTGGCAAGCAACGCGGCAATCATCGCCGAAGCCGAGGCCATAGCCGCAGGCATTGCGTCCTTCTTCGCGCTCGACCCGCCCAAGATTGCGGCGGTGGACACGCGTCCCTCCGACGATGGCCGCACGCACCGCGTGCACGTCCGGTTCGCCCGCGGCTTGCCCATCGACATGAGCACCGTGATGTTCCTGGCGCATGGCCGTGTTCTGCCCGGCGCAACCGATGCAGCCGACGCCGGCTTCGTGTGGACCTCTGCCGACACGCTGCCGAACGGCACTACGAAGGCCACCGTGTTGGCGCGTAATGTCCACGGCGCAGGGATTGCCGCGCCCATCGAGATTGCCGTGGCGCGCCCCCCTGTCCACATTGAAGTGACGCAGATCCCGGCGAGCATTGGAGCCGGCGCCGATCTGGAAGTATTGCTGGAAGCGCGCGTGACCGACTCTCTCGGATTGCCGTGCGCCGATGGCGTGGCCGTGACGGTCGAACCGGTGAAGCAAACGGCAGCCCTGAAGAACGGTGTTGCGCGATTCTATGTCCGGAAACCTTCCCCTCAGGCGCAACTCGCGTTTGCATGCGGAAGCATAACCGCCCAGCACGCCATCGCCGCGGGAGACAATCGATTTCGCACGTTGCGCGTCTATAGCGGCACGACAAGAGAACCTATTTCGGGTGTCGTCGTCAGCGCACAAGGGCGCACCATTGGAGTGACCACCGAAGAAGGTTGGCTTGCGTCGCCGATCAACGCGGACGAAGTCTATTTCGCGCGTGACGGGTATGAGCCGCAGGTGACGCGCCTCCGCCAATCCCATACGGATATCGCGTTGGCTCCCGCAGAAGGCGGCGCGTTGCTCGGGAAAGTCGTGGTGCTCGACCCCGCGTATGGCGGGCGCGATGCCGGACTGGTTGGTCCAACAGGGGCGCGCTCGAGCGACTTCGCATTGGATGTTGCACGGCGCGTGGCAGGGCACTTGCGCCGCGCAGGCGCGGAGGTTCACCTCACGCGCTACGGCGACACCGAGATGTCCGAACCCGCACGCGTAGCGTTTGCGGAAGAGTGCGCCGCCGACACGGTTATCTCCATTGCATTTGGCTCGCGCGCAACCGCGGCCAAAGCACTCGACGACGACGGCTACCAACGAAGCGACTTGCCTTCCTACGTTGGGCACTATCCCAACAGCGCCAAAGGCGCCGCATTGGCGAACGCGATCGCGGACAAACTGGATCACGCCCCGGCAACTCCCTCCGTCGCCTATGTCGTGCAGCAAACCGGCTGCCCGACCGTGCTTGTTCAGGCGGCGGACATCACCGACGCATCCTCGGAGGCGCGCTATCGGCGTGTCGAAGAGCGACGCGCCGTGGCGGAGAAGATCTACGCGGGCATTGTGGGATACTATCGGTCCAACGCAGGCAAGTGACCTTCCGAAGCGAAAACACGGGCTGGCTATGCGCCCAGGGGACATCGAATGACCCAGACCGCTTTTCCGATTCACAAGCGGCTTGGCCTATGGCTGGGTCTTGCCGTCTTCGCGCTTGTGCTTGCGTTGCCGAATGCCGAGGGACTGACCATCGAGGGACAGCGCGTCGCGGCCGTCGCCCTGCTCATGGGAATCTGGTGGATTAGCGAGGCCATCCCGATTCCGGCGACGTCGCTTGCCCCGCTTGCGCTCTTTCCGCTTCTGGGCGTCATGGATGGCAAAGACCTTGCCTCTTCGTACGGCGACTCCAACATCTATCTCTTTGCGGGCGGGTTCTTCATCGCCATGGCCATGCAGAAGTGGTCGCTCCACGAACGCATCGCCCTTCGCATTCTTCTCGTTACCGGCACGAACCCGCACAGGCTGGTGCTCGGATTCATGATTGCCACTGCCACGCTCTCGCTTTGGATCTCCAACACCGCAACGGCCATGATGATGTTGCCCATTGGAACTGCCGTCATCGAGCAAGTTCGCAAACGCAACGAATCGGACGATAGCGGCAACTTTGGAGTCGCGGTGATGTTGGGCATTGCTTTCGCCGCCAGCATCGGCGGAGTCGGCACGCTTGTTGGAACGCCGCCCAACATTGTGTTCGTGGGGATCTTCAGCAAGCTCTATCCGGATGCTCCCAAGATAGGCTTCGGTCAATGGATGACCTTCGGGATTCCTCTGGTCGCCTTGATCATTCCGATCGCGTGGCTGTTACTCACGCGCGTCCAATTCCCTTTGAAAGCCGAAGACGATTCTTCCGCCGGCCGCGACGCCATACGAAACCGGCTCAACGAGTTGGGACCGATCAAGCGCGGCGAACTCGTGGTGCTTATTGTATGGTGCCTGACCGCCCTCTGCTGGATCTTCCGCGAAGACCTCAAGCTCGGCCTGTTTACCGTTCCCGGTTGGTCGCGCATCCTTCCGCACCCCAACTACGCCAACGACGGAACGGTCGCCATCGTCTTTGCCCTGCTGCTCTTCTTCATTCCCATCGACCGGAAACGCGGCGTCTTTGCCCTGGACTGGGAGTGGGCGCAGCGCATTCCCTGGGGTGTGCTTCTGTTGTTCGGCGGAGGCTTCGCCATTGCAAAAGGGTTCAATGACACGGGTCTGGTTGCGTGGCTTGGCGAACACCTCAGCGCACTCAACGGCGCATCGCCGCTGTTCATGGTCATGGCGGTCGCGGTGACCGTGACCTTCTTGAGTGAGTTTGCATCGAACACGGCGCTAACGACCATTATGTTGCCCGTCCTTGCGGTCACGGCTTCGTCCACGCTCGGCATCAATCCTCTGCTCCTGATGATCCCTGCCACATTCAGCGCATCGTTGGCGTTCATGATGCCGGCCGGCACGCCCCCCAATGCCCTCGTCTATGGCACGGGATATGTCACCTTGCCGCAAATGGCACGGGCCGGCCTGGTCATGAATTTCGTCTGCATCGCGCTCGTCATTGCCATCACCTACTTCGTCATCATTCCCGTGATGGGCATCTCGCCAGGCGAACTGCCCGTGTGGGCGAAGCCCTGATTGCCCGGCAATCCTTCGGCAATTCCTGCGCATCGGTGGCCGCCTCACAACCGGCGCTGGCGCGAGGTGCTATACTTCTTCCCCTGATGGACATGAAAGACGAGACCAGAGGCGCGATCCTCGACTGCATCACGGACGGCGTGTTCGCCGTGGACAACGAGTGGCGAATCACGTCGTTCAACCGCGCTGCCGAACGCATCACGGGCGTGGTTCGCGAGCAGGCCTTGGGGCGTCGTTGTTGCGACGTGTTTCGCGCGAGTATCTGCGAGAGCGCTTGCGCCTTGCGGCAAACGCTTGATACGGGCCGTCCCGTCGTCAACAAGACCGTCTACATCCTCAATGCGCTGGGCGAACGTGTGCCCATCAGCATTTCGACCGCGGTGCTGCGCGACGACACTGGAGCGGTCGTCGGAGGCGTGGAATCGTTTCGCGATCTCACGCTGGTCGAGGAATTGCGCAAGGAACTCCACGGCAAGTACTCCTGCGAAGATATCATTGGACGCAGCCCAGCCTTGCAGCGGCTTTTTGAAGTTCTCCCAATCATTGCGGCCAGCGACAGCACGGTTCTTGTCGAAGGTCCGAGCGGAACGGGTAAGGAATTGGTGGCGAGAGCCTTGCATTCGCTTTCCCCGCGCCGGAAGAAGCGGTTCGTCGCTATCAATTGCGGCGCGCTCCCCGACACGCTTCTCGAGTCGGAGCTGTTCGGCTACAAGGCCGGCGCGTTCACGGGCGCGACAAAGGACAAGCTCGGCCGTTTCGCAATTGCGGACGGCGGCACGGTGTTTCTCGATGAGATCGGAGATGTCTCGCCTGCCATGCAGGTGCGTCTCCTGCGCGTGCTTCAAGAAAAGGTCTTCGAGCCGCTGGGGTCGAATGAGCCCATGAAAGTGAACGTGCGAATCGTGTCGGCCACAAACCGCGACTGGGCCGCCTTGGTTCGCGAGGGAAGCTTCCGCGAGGATTTGTACTACCGGATCAATGTTATCCGGTTGGAGATGCCTGCCCTTGTCCAGCATCGCGAAGACCTTCCCTTGTTGGTCGATCATTTCCTGGGCAAGCTAAGCAGACTTCACGGCAAGGACATCTCGGGCATTTCCGAACATGCCTTGAGGGTGTTGATGGAGTATGACTATCCGGGCAACGTGCGCGAGCTCGAAAACATCCTGGAACACGCGATTGTCCTCTGCCGGGGAGGGTTAATCCAGGTCGAGTGCTTACCCCAGTTTTTGCGGCCGGTGTCTGAGGAATCGTCACGACCCGATACGTCCCTCACGCTGCGCGACATCGAAATGCGTGCCATCGAAGAGGCGCTCCGGGGAAATGGCGGCAATCGCACCGCCGCTGCGCGTCAGTTGGGCATTGACCCCAGCACCCTCTTTCGCAAAGCCAAGTCCTTTGGCATCGCACTGCCCGAAGCCGATGGGCGCTCGCGACGGCCATAGCGCCGCAGTTTGCAAGCATGCACGTGTCATATAGTTGCATTTTGCAATTATATCGGTAGCCCGCGCAGGGACCTCCTGCTTCGTAAGTTCTTTACTTGGAACAAGTAACGTCTCTTCATGCCCCCTTATGCCGATATTGGCATCCAACCTGCTTCTCCCTTATCAGTTCGATTGGCGAGGATTTGGACCGTGGCGATACGCCATGACATCCAACAATGGCCTTGCCCTTCAACAACCTGTGAGCGGAGTGTCAAACCATGCGAATAGCCGTGGCGGACTGGGACGGATTCATCTCTCCTGTTTTCGACACGGCCCGCCGTGTGCGCTTGGTTGACACCGATCTACCTGCGGACTCGGAGACTCTCTGGTTGGAACTGACCGAAGCAGACCCCGCAAAGCGGGCGTTGCGGCTTTCGGAGTGGGGGGTGAGCGTACTGATTTGCGGGGCCATCTCACGGCCATTGGAAACCATGATTGCCGCCCAGGGCATTCGCGTTGAGCCGCGCGTCTGCGGTTCCACGGACGAAGTGGTCCGTGCCTTCCGCGAGCACCAAGCGATATCCGACGCCTTTCTCATGCCCGGCTGTTGCCGGAGGGGCGGAGGTTCGGGTGGGCAAAGGAGACGCCGGCGATGTGGCTTCGGCGAAAAAGGAGAATGACATGAAGGTAGCAATTACCGCTACGGAACCCAGCCTTGAGAGTGCGGTCGATCCCCGCTTTGGGCGGGCACAACATTTTATCGTGGCGGACACCGAGACGGACGAGTGGTCGGCTCACGACAACTCGAAGAACCTGAATGCGGCTCAAGGGGCGGGCGTTCAGGCGGCCCAGAACGTCGCAGGTCTGGGAGTGCTGGCGGTGATAACCGGAAACGTGGGACCCAAGGCCCTCACTGCCCTTCAAGCCGCGGGGATATCCATCTATCTCTACCCGGGCGGAACAGTAGAAGAAGCCTTGAATTCACTACGCGCCGGATCGCTCGAACTCTCGACCAGCGCGAATGTATCGGGGCACTGGTAAGAAACGAGCAGAAGGCCTGCCCAGTAAGGGCATGCCCATCACACCGTAAGAAGCGCAGCCAAGCTGCGAAAAAGAGAAAAGGAAAATAGTATGCCAGGTAGAGATAAGACCGGCCCGATGGGGCAAGGACCAATGACAGGACGCGGCGCGGGCACTTGCGGTCGCGGAGGTGGAAATGCAAGAGGAGCAGGCCGCGGAATGGGCGGCAGAGGACACGGCGGCGGCCGGGGGTGGCGGCATCGCTTTCACGCAACGGGACTTTTGGGATGGCAGCGCGCCGAGTTGGAGGGGGCCTTCGATGCTTCTCCGGCAGGCGCTGCCCCGGATGGCGATAACCTTCGAGATCAACTCCGGGTCCTCGAAAATGCCCTCAATGAAATTCGGTGTCGAATCGATTCCGAGGAAGCGGCAGGCTCTTCTCGCAAACCGTGAACCCACGGTGAATAGACGGCGGGAGGAACGTGCACGAATGCGCCTCTCCCCCAACAGAGCAATGAAGGAACGTGAATGAAAATCGCTATTGCCAGCGGCAAGGGTGGGACAGGCAAAACCACGCTTGCCACTAACTTGGCGTTCGTCGCCGCACGACAAGGGTGTCGCACCGTCTATGCCGACTGCGACGTGGAGGAGCCGAACGGCCACCTCTTCCTGCGGCCCCAGCTAACGCATTCCGGGCAGGTGTGCGTGCCCGTGCCGGTGGTCGACCCGGAGGCATGTACTCACTGCGGAACGTGCGCATCCTTCTGCCGCTTCAACGCGCTGGCCATGGTGGGCGGACGCATTCTGGTCTTTCCCGAACTATGCCATGGGTGCGGGGGGTGCATGTTGGTTTGCCAGAACATGGCCATCACCGAAAAGGACCGCCGCATCGGTGTCGTCGAGACGGGAACAGCCGGGGGGATATCCTTCGTACAGGGGCGTCTCGACGTGGGCGAGTCCACGGCGCCGCCCGTCATCAAGGCAGTCAAAGCAGCGATATCCACCGCCGAGTTCGCCTTTCTCGACGCGCCGCCAGGCACTTCATGCCCGGTAATCGAAACGGTGCGCGACAGCGACTTTGTGCTGCTCGTCACGGAACCCACTCCATTCGGATTGAATGACCTGCGCTTGGCTATAGAGGCCTTGCAGGTACTTGAACTCCCCTGCGCCGTGGTCATCAATCGCGCCGATTCGAAGTGCGATGAGACGATGCAGTGGTGCGAAGACAAGGGTATCCGCGTTATCGCCAAGATACCCGAGGATCGGTGTGTGGCCGAAGCGAGTTCGCGAGGCGAACTTGCGGCCGCGGCCATTCCTAGCACGGGCGTGTTGTTCGAGGAAATCCTCGCCTCCATCGTCGAAGAGGTCGAGGCCAATCGTCGCAATGGGCGCCATCAGCACACTCCAGCACGCGAACTTCATCCTAGTGGGTATGAAACGCTCTCCGGCCGTCAAGAGGTCTCCGACGTTGTTTGCCGGCAGGCTTCAAAGAAACCGCTTATGACGTTCCTGAAGAACGGGCTTCGCGCCGTTCTTCTGGGCGCACCCAAGGAAATGTAGATGAAAGAACTGGTAATCATCAGCGGTAAGGGCGGAACGGGGAAGACTTCCGTAACGGCATCGTTCGCGGCGCTGGCGCATAACCCTGTCTTGGCGGATTGCGACGTAGACGCGGCGGATCTGCACCTTGTCCTGGAACCGCGCGTGCAGCGGCGCGAAAGCTTCTCGGGGGGATTCGGCGCACGTATCGACCCGGAGCGCTGCACGGCTTGCGGCAAGTGCAAGAACCTCTGCCGCTTTGATGCCATCCACGCCGTCATGTCGAAAGACGGCCGCTACGTCAGGACGTTTGAAATCGATCCATATGCCTGCGAAGGCTGCGGAGTCTGCTCGCGGTTCTGCACGTCGGACGCCGTTGAATTCGGCCCAGTCGCAACGGGCGAGTGGTGCGTCTCGGAAACCCGTTACGGACCGATGGTCCACGCTCGCCTCAATGTTGCGTCGCAGAACTCCGGGAAGCTAGTCGCGGTCGTTCGCAGAGAGGCGCGCGCCTTGGCGGAAAGCCAACAACGGGACCTAGTCGTCATAGACGGCCCTCCCGGCGTGGGATGCCCCGTCATCGCATCGATTACGGGCGCCTCGCATGTGTTGGCCGTGACCGAGCCGTCCGTCGCGGGAGAGCACGACCTTGAACGTGTCTTGCAGCTCGCCGCGCACTTCCGCATACCCGCGTCCATTGTCGTGAACAAGTGGGACCTCAACCCGGAAATGACGGAGCGGATTGAGCGCCGTGCTTTGGAAAAGGGGGCTAATGCCATAGGCCGAATCCGGTACGACCGAACCGTGACCGAGGCACAGCGCGCAGGCGTCTCCGTGGTTGCGTATGACCGGGGAGACGCGGCAGAGGACATTCGAAAAGCTTGGGGGGAACTATGTGGCAAACTTTCTTAGCCGCTCGCGGAGGGCGCACACCCGACAACTTCGGGGCGTTGGACAATGCCGATGGGCACGCCCGCATTACGGGGCCTTGCGGCGACACCATGGAGTACTGGGTGCAGGTGCGCGAGGACCGTATCGTTCGGGCAAATTTCACGACGGACGGATGCATGACATCGGTGGCCGCCGGATGCGCAGCCGCCCACTGGGCCGAGAGGAAAACGATCGAAGCTGCGTCACGCGTATCGCAAGAGGATATTCTCCGCGTTGTCGGGGGGCTGCCGGAGGAATCGAGTCACTGCGCTTTGCTCGCGGCCAACACGCTCCGGGCGTCGGTTGAAGACTACCTGATGCGAACCGCGACGGACTGCGGTGAATGTCCCCAACACGACTGCACGTCGAAACAGAAAATCGAAGGCGAAAGCGCCAAGGAGTTCACCGAACGTCAAGAACTCCAGCGCCGCATGTGCAAGATTCGGCACAAGATTGTGGTGTTGTCGGGCAAGGGTGGAGTCGGCAAGAGCACGGTAGCGGTCAATCTCGCCGCGGCCTTGTCGCTCAAGGGGTGGCGCGCCGGCTTGCTCGACGTGGATATTCACGGCCCTAGTGTTCCGAAGATGTTGCACCTGGAAGGAGCGCAAATCGAAACGGAGGATGGCGTAATCCTGCCGGTCGAAATTGGCGACCTCAAAATCATGTCCATCGGGTTTCTGCTGCCGCGCGGCGATGAAGCGGTTGTCTGGCGCGGGCCTATGAAGATGGGCGTCATCCAGCAATTCCTCAAAGACGTGGCGTGGGGCGACCTGGACGTCCTCGTAGTCGATTGCCCGCCAGGCACGGGGGACGAACCCCTCTCCGTGGCTCAACTCATACCGGACGCGGACGGCGCCGTCGTCGTGACGACTCCCCAGGACGTGGCCATTCTGGACGTCCGAAGATCGGTCAGTTTTTGCCGCCAAGTGAACCTGCCGGTTCTTGGCGTTGTCGAGAACATGAGCGGGTTCACATGCCCCAAGTGCGGAGAAGTCGTCGCTATCTTCAAGGAGAAGGGTGGCGAATTGATGGCCGAAGAAATGGGCGTCCCCTTCCTCGGGCGCATTCCCATCGATCCCGAATTGGTTACCGCCTGCGATGCGGGCCAAGTCTACATGCACCACAAGACAGGACGGCCCGGCGTGGCTGCATTTGCAGAAGTTACGCAAGCGATTGTCGACGCCTTGTCGAAACCTAAGGAGAAGTGAGATGAGCGAAACAACGCAACGAATGCCAATGATCGGAGAGAAAGCGCCTGCCTTCGAAGCCGAAACTACCCAAGGCCCCGTGCGATTCCCGGACGACTTTCTAGGGAAATGGGTCATCTTCTTTTCGCACCCCGCGGACTTCACGCCCGTTTGCACCACCGAGTTCATGACCTTTGCTTCGATGCAAGAAGAATTTCGAGGACTGAACTGCGAGCTGCTTGGACTTTCGATCGACAGCACGTACAGCCACATCGCATGGTTGAGAACGATCAAAGAGAAGATCGAATACAAGGGGATGAAAAATGTCGAAGTGACATTCCCTGTCATCAGTGACCTCACTATGGAAGTGTCCAAGGCGTTCGGGATGCTGCAGCCTCAAGCGAGCACAACCCAAGCCGTTCGTGCAGTCTTTCTGATCGACCCACAGGGATTCGTCCGGGCCATGCTGTACTACCCCTTGTCGAACGGGCGCAACATGCAAGAAGTGAAGCGCCTTCTGATTGCGATGCAGACTTCCGACAAGCACAAAGTGGCGACCCCGGCGGATTGGCGTCCAGGCGACGATGTAATTGTGCCGCCGCCAGGCTCGTGCGGTTCCGCGAAAGATCGCGTTGAGCAGCCGGGTGCGGATACGAAGGTACTGGATTGGTTCATGACTCTGAAGAAATTGCCGATGCCATCGGCCTAGATTGGGTTGTGAAAGAGCGCCTCGCGCGCCTTTCGAGTTGATTGTAGAAAACGGAAAAACGCCTCAATGATCGGAGAGTACGAATGAGAATCGCCATACCTGTCGCAGACGGCCTCTTGTGCCAACACTTTGGACATTGCGAGATCTTCGCTTTCGTCGAAGTGGACGAAGCAACCAAAACCGTTCTTCGCACGGAATGCCTGACCCCGCCACCTCACGAGCCGGGCGTGCTTCCAAAGTGGATCGCAGAGCAGAAGGCCGACGTGGTCATCGCTGGAGGAATCGGAAAGCGTGCGTGGCAACTGCTGGCCGAGGGGGGCGTCAAGGTCGTGATGGGCGCACCCGGCGGCACGCCCGAAGAAATTGCCTTGGCATACATTGAGGGGCGGCTTCAGACTGGGGCGAACCTCTGCGACCACTGATTTCAATTTGCGCCAAGCAAGATTGATTGGTACGTTCCCCGGAGCGACGCGGACCTAAAGGAGCATAGCCGTTGGACTCAGCCGTCACCGTGACGATCCTCGTAGAGAACACAGCCCAAGGACGCCACCTACTGGGCGAGCATGGCTTGGCCTATTGGGTGGAAGCTGACGGGCGCACGCTGCTTTTCGACACGGGGCAAGGCGCGGTCCTTGCCCCCAACGCCCACGTACTTGGGCTGGAGCTCTCGCGGGTTGAAGCCGTAGTGCTGAGCCATGGGCACTATGACCACACCGGCGGACTCGCGGTCGCCTTGAACGCCGCTCCCCGTGCTTGCGTCTACGCACATTCCCACGCGCTTCAACCGAAGTACGCGCTGGGCAACAACGGAGAATCTCGCGAGATTGGCATGTCAGCGTCAATTGTCGAGGCAGTGCGGGGCGCTGAGTGCAACATGATTTCTGAACCAACCGAAATCATCCCCGGGATTTGGGCTACCGGGCCAATACCCCGCAGTGAGCCAATCGAGGAAACGAGCGGGCCTTTCTACTGCGACGCCGCGTGTCGAGCGCGCGATCCCCTGGATGACGATCAGGCGCTTTTCTTCGACAGCAACGAAGGGACCGTGGTTCTGCTGGGCTGTGCACACGCAGGCGTTTCCAATACGATAGCGTTCATTCGCGAACTGACGGACAAGCGCCCTATTCACACCATCATGGGTGGCATGCACTTGGTCAACGCCTCTCCGCGGCGGATTGCCTATACGGTGGAATACTTGGCGTCCATCGGCGCACCGCGCCTTGGGCCGTCCCATTGCACCGGCCAAGAAGCTGTTGCTGCCCTGTGGACGGCATTTCCGGGTCAGTGCTTTTCGTGCGGCGTTGGAACACGTTTGGAGTTCAAGAGACGCCTTTCTCGTGGATAGCCCGGCCTTCCGGCGCCTCTGGTTTGGAATGGGCCCGAGCCTCGGGCTAGACTCGACAAGGCAACCAAAAGCGAGAGTGACGCCATGCAATTCATCTATATCGTTCGAGCCGTTCGCAGCGAAATGGTTACGAAGAAACCTACCCCCGAGGAAGTGCGGGTTCTCGATGAGCACTTCGCCTACTTGCAGGAATTGACAAAGCGCGGGACGGCGCTGCTGGTGGGGCGCACCACCAACAACGACGAGAACGCGTTTGGCCTGTGCGTCCTTGAGGCGGAGTCTGAACCTGCCGCGCGTGAACTCATGAACAAAGACCCCGCCGTGTGGCAGAACGTCATGACGGCGGAGTTGTATCCATTTCGCGTGGCGCTCACGGCAAACACGTCCAGCGGAAACAGGTCGGGACGTTTCGCCGAAAGCGCCCTACCCTCGCCCATGTCGGTACTGGACGTTTCACCGAAACCGTCTCGCTTGCGAAGAAACTGCTACTGGCAGATCTCGAACACGCCGGCCGCGCCCATGCCGCCTCCGATGCACATGGTGACTACGCCGTACTTCCCGCCCCGCTTGCGCAGCTCGTCGATGATCTGCACGGAGAGCTTGCCGCCGGTGCAGCCAAGCGGGTGGCCCAGCGCAATTGCACCGCCGTTGACGTTCACCTTGTTCTTGTCGAGATTGAGTTCGCGCGTCACCAACATCGCTACGGCCGAGAACGCCTCGTTGATCTCGAAGAGATCGATATCGGCGACTTTGAGTCCCGCCATGGCGCACGCCTTGGGAATGGCAACCAACTGAGCCGGCCCAAGATACTTCGGACTGTCGGCCGCCACGTTATAGCTGAGGAACCGCGCCAGCGGTTTGGCTCCCGTTTCCCTGAGGGCCTTCTCGCTCATCAGTACGAGGGCGGCTGCGCCGTCGCTCATTTGGCTCGAGTTGCCTGCCGTGTGAAAACCAATCTTGTCGTTGATTGCGAAGGCCGGCTTCAACGACATCAAGCCTTCGAGGGTGGTGTCGCGGCGAGGTCCTTCGTCCGTATCGAACAGGATCGGGCCTGCCGATCCGTTGGAGACTTCCAGCGGGACGATCTGATCCTTGAACTTGCCTTGGTCGATGGCCGCAACCGCTTTCTGGTTGCTTTCCAATGCCCACTGGTCGAG
>JBHEKO010000589.1:0-14023 GCA_041859475.1 Candidatus Hydrogenedentales bacterium | reverse complement strand
GCGAAGATGGGCATCGTGGGCCTCACCAAGACCATCGCGAAAGAGTGGGGGCAGTTCGGCATTCGTTGCAACGCCGTCGCCTTCGGCGCTATCGAAACACGCCTCATCAAAGCCAAGGAAGCAGGGGAGACGATCTCCGTGAAAGGGGAAGACATCGCACTCGGCATTCCGCAAGCCATGCGCGACATGATGACGATGATGATTCCCTTGGGCCGCAACGGCACCCCCGAAGAGGCGGCAGGGGGAATCTTGCTGCTCGCCTCGCCCTACGCCTCTTACATAACAGGTCACACCCTGGAAGTCACCGGCGGCTTCGGCATCTAGAGAACCACCGCCCGCCCGGAAGGCGAGCCACCAATCGCCTTTGTAGCGCCCGGATTCCGCGCCGGGCGTCTTGGGGTAAACCGTCGTATTCGGGCAATCGGCGCCGCGACCGCCGAACGCGGCGGCTGGTTCATCGAAGCAGGCCACAAAATTAGCTGCAAAGCAAGATTGGAAGGTGAAATCATCGAGGAGAATAACTTCTCAGCGTGGTTTCAGAGGCAACGATGTTATCGCTTCTTGGCCAAGCGAGAATTGTATTCTGAGTTTTGCCCAAGCAATTCCGGCCTGTACTCGAAATGCACCGTATCGTAGTGCCCCCATTTGCCACCCCAGATGAAACCGTGTTTTTCGAAAGCGCAGACAACCTCCCCGAGCGTTGCGTCGTCGAGCAACGCGCGCGGATAGCCCCGAGCATCGTTGCTGTCCCAGCGCCAGTAGCGCGATAGTCCCTTGGGTAGATCGAAATCGATCGCCGCTCCGAAGCTGTGCATGCTCATGCGCTGCGTGCCTGCAATGGGACGCCAATTGAAGGTGCCGTTTGGCCGGCTCACGAAGTGCACAGCCTCGGGGCCGAGCGAAGCAAGCTCATCGCGCACGGCGGCGAGCGCCTGTGCCGCACCGTTGATCGTCGTGAATCGCACAGAGCCGCTAGAATTCGCTGCGGGCCATGCAACATCAACAAGATGCGCCTCAACCGAATCCGCGGAGTCTCCGTACATCTTCCGAAAGAAGGCTTCGTTGCGCACGCGCCCAGGGTCGGCGGCGACCAGCGTCACATCGAATGGCCAGCCCTTCGGATAGCGAACGGAGACTTGGTCGAGGATGCTGGCATTGTTTAGGAGATTTTCAAAGTCGGCCTTGACGATCCCGTCGTCGAGCGTCAGCCGCGTCCCATCGCGCCATTGGATCTCGCCGGGAGCGTCGGAGGAACGCAGGGAATCGGGGTAGGCGGAGATCAGCAGATCGGTGGCGCTTCCGATCTCAGTGGCCTGCGCGACGAAGGTCCCAAACAGAACCATGCCTAGCGTGCAGACCCGGCGCAACTCACGCATTCGGATCATTTGAACTTGCCCTGCATGGTGTACAGATTCGCCAAGGCCCGGTTCATGATTTCTTCCCCTGCTCCAATGGGCACCCAGGATACCGAAGCGTCGGCCCCATAGCCACCTTCCGCGGCCTGCTCGATGGTCGGAAAGTACAAGTGATGCCCGTTACAATAGCCCTGCACGACGACTTGCCCAATCCGCGCCCTTTCCTTGAGGCGTACCGAATGATTGCAGAAGAACTCGCCCGAGACGCCCACCCAATAAATGCTGTCATTGATCAGCAGCGTCGTCAGATGGGGGCGAATTTTTCCGTCGGCCATTTCAACCAGGAAAGCATCCACAAACTCCGGAAAGAATGCCCCTTTGAGCATCGTCTTTACCATCGGATTGTTGGCGTCAAGCCGAGGCGTGTATTCGAATGCGTCTTCCATTCCTTGAATAGACGGCTTCTCGGGCACGGAGGTCGTGATGCCTTCCGCTATCGCGAGAACTTCCTTCCCCATCGCCTTTCCGAATTCCTCGTAGGTCATGTTCTCTTCGGGCTTCTTCACCGACATATCGCCCGCGGCCCCTTGGAGAAACATACAGCGCGTCCCCAGGGCCTCCTCGACGCTTTTCATCATTTGCCCCGGCCACTCCGCGGAAAATCGGAGGTCCTCTCCAGGAATGATCGTCGGGTGTGCCGCGAAATTCACGAGGACGGCCAACGGCTTCCCTGCGCTATCGTCGAATCGAACGACCGTCAGTTCGGTGTCGCGCGGTTTGGGTTCAATCTTAGACTGCCGGTTACGGTTCATATCGACGTCCTTCGATGCCCATCCGACGCGCGCATCCTGCACGTTGGCGGATGCCTCAACGATGGCGTCAATCAAGATGCCCGGCAGCGCTTTGGAGTAATCGACAGCAGCTTGAAACGTGCCCTGCCCTTTGCCTGGCTCGTCAATGAGTTCAATCACCGGCCCATGGTGCGTGTGCGAACCGGAAATCACCACGTGGCTCACGCCTGCCTTCTCCGCGACCGTGGCGCGGATGACCTCCATCATCGCGGCCGTCGGACCTCTCCCCAGGTCCATGGTGACAATCGCCGCTTTGTCGGTGCCCACATCCAGCACCAACGCCTTCGCATATAGAGGGTCCATGACACCGGTGGACAGCACGTCGTGCCGCGCCCCGTATCCCCACATGGGCATGGGCGCTTGCGGGGTGATGTCGCGTTGGGCAATGCCTGCCTTGAACTGCTGCGCGCAAGCGGCAAATGAAATCAAGCACGCGAGAAAAGCGAAACTTCCCAGACGGCGAACAAAGGAAGGCATATCAAGACCTCGTGCTCAGATGAGCCTGGTTGTAAAGCCTGCAACGGACTTACATTCTAGAGAGCTCGAAGGTGAAAGACTAGAGTGCCTCAAGCGGAATCTGCCAACAACGAATCCGTTCCCGTTTCCACGTATACGACACGGCAACACCCTTCGCCGTCTGGACGATGGCCGGATAGCTGAATTCCATGCCCGGTTCCATCTCCAGACTCACGAGATCCGTCCACGTCTCGCCGTTGTCGGACGACACAGCCAGATTGAGCGGCGAGCGATTTCCGGACTTCTTGTTCGTGGGATTGTAGACAAGCAGCACGCGCCCATCCTTCAGCCCCAATGCGTCGATTCCGCTGTTGGGATTTGGCAGCGCCGTCAAGCGAACAGGAGTCCACGTGCGCCCAAAGTCCTCCGAATCGACGCGCGCGATCTTTCCTGCCGTGGACCTCAGCAGCGCATGCACCTTTCCCGGGGAGGACTCCCAGAACGCCGGCTGAATGACACCCCTTCCAATCACGACCGTTGGGTCCATGGCAAAGTCGGCGCTGCGCTCCCACGTGAGTCCACCGTCGGTCGAGCGGTCGGCAAAGGCCTTCCAACTCTGATACTCCGTGGATGCAGGGGCGAGCCATGAACCGTCGGACAACAGAATCGCCTTGTTCTTGACTGGACCGCGCCCGCCTTGATCGGCGACCACCAGTTCATCCGGCTTGGTCCACGTGCGACCGCTGTCTTTCGAGCGAATCCAGACCGTAGACCAAAACGGAATCTCTCGGCCCACCTTGAAGAACAGGTCGATGGTCCCATCCGATTCGGCGAAAAGGACCGGATTCCAGTGGGCCGTCTCGTTCACCTTGGCGACTTCGATAGGCGTAGACCACGTACCCTTCTCGCACCGCGAGAGCCAGATGCCCACGTCGTTGTGACTCTCTTCCGTACCGCCGAACCATGCGCACAGCAATGCCCCGTCCGATGTCTCGACCACGGTCGACGCGTGACATTCCGGGAAGGGCCGCGCATCGCCAAACACAAAATCGACAACGCCACCTGCGCCGCGCACGCGCGCTTCAAACGCAGCCGTGTCGTACTTCACCGGCGGCAACGGGATAACCACCTGTTGCGGATCGCTCGCCGGCGCAGGTTGCGCCTGAGCCCACACCTTCTGGTTATTCATCGCACATCCCACCAGCACCAGCGCACCCATGATTCCTGTTACGACTCTCATGATTTCCCTCTGTCCGTACAACTACGATTTCGGTTTGGTTTCCTCGGCAAATATGCGGCCCAATGCGTCTCTTTCCTCAGGCGAGATCCGGGTCCCCGTCTTGGCGACGACTTCTTGGAACCACGCAATCTCCTCCGGGCGCGCGGGACATCCGACGTTACCGGAGCCCGGCTTGTCTGCCGTCACGATAGCCTGCGCGTTGTCGTCAAGTACAGCAAACCACGGAATGCCGCCTCCGCCCCCGGTTCGGTACTTGGTCTCGAGTTCCTTTGCCCCTGATTGCGAGTCCAGATCGACCTTCGCAATAAGGTAGTCCTTGAACATGATCGGAGACACCGCGTCGGAGTGCAAGATGGCTTCCAGCTTTCGGCACCACCCGCAACTCGGCGCGCCAAACACGAGCAGCACTTTCTTGTCGCTTTTCGCCGCATGCGAAAGCGTCGTGTCGAGCACCTGTTTCGCATCGACCGGTTTTGTTCCCCATTCCGTGAACCAATCGTTGAGCTTCTTGGGATCGTGTCCACTCCCGAGTTCGAAGGCTTCCGTGTTTTGCGTCGTGATGATGTTGCCATCCGCATCCAGCACTTCAAGATACGGAACGCTCTTGTGGTCGGGCGCATACGACTTCACGACCTCGGGATTGCTCCGCGTGTCGAGATACACGACCACGAATAGTCTGTTCAGCGTGGCGGTAAGCGTGGCGTCCTTCTGGCATACCTCGTGCAACCGGACGCACCAGCCGCACCAATTCCCGCCGAATTGGACAAGTACCCGCTTGGAGTCCTTCTTCGCTTGGTCAACCGCATGCATGATCTGCTGGAGACCCTTCCCGCTCTCGTCGTAGATTGGAGCCGCTTCCGCCGCGAACGAATACCCTGCCACCCCATAGGCCAATGTCATCACCCAAACGGCAACCGCATTCCGGACTGCTAGCTTACGCATGCGCATGTTGCTTCCTCCTTGTTGAAGTGAACAAAGCCACCAGCGTTCCCGTCGCGACCAGCTTCGCGCGTCGTCCAACTTTTGCACCGGCACGTCTGCGTCTGCTATAGTCTCACTTCTCGTGCCGGGGTGGCGAAACAGGCAGACGCGCCGGACTCAAAATCCGGTTCCCGCAAGGGAGTGGGGGTTCGATTCCCTTCCCCGGCACCAACTTCCACCTCGCATACCCCCAAAGACGCTCTACACGCCGCAATCGTTTACACGCGCGAGAACTATGCCCGCCGGAGCTGGTTGACGGCCAACGCCGCAAAGAACAGTACCGCCTGAAGAAGAATGATACTAGGACCGCTGGGAAGATTCGCAAAGTACGAAAGGTAGAGCCCAAGCACGGCGGTTGACGTGCCAACGGCAATCGATATAAGCGTCATCCCCCTGAAGGTACGCGCCAGTAAGCGTGCGGTGGCGGCAGGCAGCACGAGAAACGCCGCGATCAACACCATACCGACGATCTTCAGAGAGACTACGATGACCACTGCCATCGCGATGTTGAGCGCGGTATCGTGCATCGCCACGGACAGGCGGTCGGTTCGCGCCAGCGTGCGGTCGAACGTCGCATACGCAAGCGGACTCCACCAGCGCATCGTCGCTATCGTCGCCACGGCGATTGCACCAATCGTCCACAGGTCGGCATGCGACACGGCAAGGATGGAGCCGAACAAATACGCAAAAGCATCGCCCGCGTACCCTTGCTTCACGGCCAGAAAAACAACGCCCAACGCCATGGACACCGAAAAGAAGACGCCAATGGTCGTGTCCTCGGCAAAGGGCGCGCGCTCCTTCACCCAAATGATGCCAATTGCGACAAAGACGGTGAACGGCAATGCAACCGCCAACGGTGGCAGATTCAGAAGCAGTCCAAGCGCGACGCCGCCAAAAGCGGAGTGGGCGAGGCCGCTCCCAAGAAATGCCATGCGCCGCTGGACAATGAACACCCCGAAATAGCTCGCGAGAAACCCTACCAATACGCCTGCGATCAAGGCATGCTGCATAAAGGGGATCGAGAAGGGTTCAAGCATTGGTTTGGACTCGGTGGCTCGCGGCCTTGTGCCCGGCAAACCCGAAGACGTGCAGCAGGCGTTCTTCCTGGGCGATTTCGGCGGCGGGGCCAAACCCCAGCAAACGGTGGTCGATCAGGAGCACGTGCGATGCGTGCGTCCGCGCCCCTTCCCAGTCGTGCGTGATCATAATGATGGTCGCGGTCTGTTCGCGCTGGTAGTCTTCGAGAATGTGATACATCTCCATCTCGCCGACTAGGTCCATTCCAGCCCCGGGTTCATCCAAGACCATCAACTTCGGCGAGCGGACAATGCAACGGGCAAGGTAGACACGCTGCAACTCGCCGCCCGAGAGGGTGGCTATGGGCTGCTCGGCAAGGTGCGCAATCTTGGTGCGCTTCATGGCCTTCATGGCGGCGTCGCGGGATTGACGCGAGATGTGCCATGGCCATCCCCGGTTCAAGCCAGTGAGCACGAGATCCAAGGCGCGGGCAGGAAACGTGCGGTCGAGCATTTTGAATTGAGGCACATAGCCCAGAGCCGTCGCAGGCATTTGCTGGGGATCTGCTCCAAAGAGGCGGATGCGGCCTTGGGAAGGCTCCTGAAGCCCAACGATCGTATTCAGTAGAGACGTCTTGCCCGACCCATTGGGGCCAATCACGGCTACAAATGCACCTTCAGGTGCGGCAAACGTGACGTCTTGCAGGGCTTCGAACGCCCCGTAGCGGACAGTCAGGCCTTCCACGGATATAGCATCGGCGCTCATTGCAGCATTTCTTTCAACGCCCGTGTGTTGAACTCGATAAGCTCCCGGTACGTCGCGCGCCCGGGCACGCCGCCATTGGGATCCAACAATCCAAGCTTGACCCCCGCCGTCTCCGCGAGAACCTCGGCAGGCCGGCTCGGAAGCTACGGCTCGGAGAATACTGCCTTTGCGCCGCTCGCGTGAATCGATTCCACAAGCGCCATGATCTCCTTTGGAGAAGCCTCCTTCCCCGGCGATGGCTCCAGCACACCAACACTGCGTATCCCGTACCGGTGAAGGAAATAATCCCACGAAGGATGAAAGGTCACCACGGCCTGCCCCTTGATGGGTTCCAGCGTCTCGCGCGTCCTCCGGTCGATTTCGTCCAGCTCGCCCGCGAAACGAGCCGCATTGGCGTGATACGTCTCCGCTCCCTCCGGGTCCAGTTCCGCGAGTTGACCCGCCAATTGCGGCAGAATCGCCTTCACGACCGTCGGATCGGACCAAAAATGGGGATCGAAATCGCCTTCCGTATGCACATGACCTTCGTGCTCGGCCTCCGTTCCTTCAAAGTTGAGACGCGCTTCGGGGGGGACCAGTTCGAACAGTAGCTTCTTCTCTCGGGCAGGCAGCCGCGCGGCCCATCCATCCAGCGTATCGTCCACGTAGAAGAGAGCAAGCGCGGACTCCGCGGCTCGCGCGTCGGCAGGCGTCACTTCGTAGGTGTGCGGAGATGTCCCCGCATGCAACAGAGTCACCACTTCCGCGCGCGGCGACGCCAACTCCTGGAGAATGAAAGCCACCGGTGGAATTGTAGCCACGACTTGAAGCCGGTCGGGAGGATGCGGTTGGCAACCGATCAGCGTCAACGCCAAGACTGCGGCGCAAAGTCCGGCCGGGATCGCCGAACGCGACAGGGCCGTAGCCAAATGGTCTATTCTAACGCGATGAGGCATAGGGGGATTGAGCCTGCCGTTGCTGGTCCATTTTGGATTCTGGTACAGTTACTTGTATTCCGTCTTGCTGCGATTTAAGCTTAATGATAACGCATTTTCGCTTTGCGTCACAAGGAAAGACACTACCTTGGAACGGGACACTTCCCAACGCCGCGCTATTCGCCGGGTATTTCGCGAGATTGGACGCCCCCTAAGTCCTCAAGAGGTCCTTGAGCATGGCCGGGAGCATGCCCCAAATCTCGGAATTGCCACGGTCTATCGCTCCGTGAAGGGTTTCATGGAAGAAGGCTGGCTGGTTCCCGTCGAAGTTCCCGGAGAACCTCAGAGGTACGAGCTTTCGGGAATGGATCATCACCATCACTTTAGCTGCCGAACCTGCGGACGTATCTTTGATTTTGACGGATGTCCTTCCAATCTCGGAGGCCTTGTGCCCCCGGGCTTCGAAATGGACGACCACGAAATCTACATCTACGGACGCTGCGCGGAATGCACGGGGGTGAAGGTCTGACACGCCCAGCCCCACGCAATCAGTGCGCGCGTAGTCCATGGCACAACGCATTCCGATTCGTAGCCTCTTGCTCCAATTCGCGAATCGCACCCACATGAGCAAACTTGTCTTCAAAATAGCCGGCATGGATTGCAGCGAAGAAGTCGCGGCGCTGAAACGAGAGTTGCGTCCGCTCGTCGAAAGCGAAGACAGTCTCTCCTTCGACCTCATCAATGGCCGCCTGACCGTCGCAAAGGACTGTGCACGCTGTACCTCCGAAGCCATTCTGAGGGCCGTCTCCAAAACGGGCATGAAAGCCGTTCCGTGGGAAGATGTCGCAGACGCCGGACGTACCGGACACGTTGTCCGTGGGGTCCGCGCACGCGAGGTCCTCTGCAGCATCAGCGGCTTGAGTATCGCCCTCGCCGCAGGACTCCAAGGCATGACCGTGGGGTGGGCGGCGCGGCCTGCCCCGTGGACAATCGCCGTACTCCTGGTTTCGGTCGTCTGCGGGGTCTGGTTCGTACTGCCTAAAGCCTGGTATTCGGCGCGCTCGCTCCGTCCCGACATGAATCTCCTCATGACAATAGCCGTGATCGGCGCGCTGGCATTGGGGGATTGGTTCGAAGCCGCCATTGTGAGCTTCCTGTTTGCCACGGCCTTGCTGCTGGAAGCGTGGAGCGTGGGTCGCGCGCGCCTCGCCATTGGCGCACTGATGGACCTATCGCCGCAGACAGCCCGGCAGCGCGTTGGCGACAACGGAACCGAAAGCATCGAGGTGTCCGTCGGCGAGATTCACACGGGGGCAACAGTACTGGTGCCGCCTGGAGAGCGAATCCCTCTGGATGGGGTGCTCGTGAAAGGGGCGACCTCGGTAAACCAAGCGCCTATCACAGGCGAATCGGCGCCCGTCTCCAAGAACGTAGGAGACGACGTGTTTGCGGGGTCCATCAACAACGAAGGTGCGATTGAGTTCCGCGTGACGAAGCGGGCCGAGGACACGAGTCTCGCGCGGATCGTCCGCATGGTCGAGGAAGCCCAAGCACGACGCGCGCCAAGCGAGCGCTGGGTGGAACAATTCGCGCGGTACTATACGCCCGCGATGCTCGTGGCCGCGCTGTTGACGGCAGCGGTTCCGGCAATTTTCTTCCACACGCCGATTCCGGACTCCATCTACGGCGCCCTGGTGATGCTGCTGATTGCCTGTCCGTGCGCTTTGGTCATTTCAACCCCTGTGACCATCGTCGCCGGCCTGACGGCTGCCGCTCGAATGGGGGTTCTCATCAAAGGGGGCGCCTATTTGGAGGCCCCCGCACGTCTGAAAGCGATTGCCCTCGACAAGACGGGAACGCTCACGCTTGGCATACCGGAAGTGCAGCGGATTGTCGCGCTAGACAATCACAGTGAAGACCAGGTCTTGTCCGTGGCAGCCTCAATCGAATCGCTCAGCCTCCATCCCCTCGCATTGGCCATCGTTCGCCGCGCCCACGAAGCGGGCGTGAAGGTTATTGAAGCACAGTCCTACAACTCCATCGGCGGCAAAGGGGCAGAGGCCATTGTGAACAACCGGCGCTACTGGATTGGAAGTCACCGTCTCCTGCTGGAACAAGGTCATGACGATCCGGCGGCCAATCGCCAATCGGAAGCGATGGAAGATGCAGGGCACAGCGTCGTGATGCTTGGCACGGACGATCATGTTTGCGGGTTGATCGGTGTGGCCGACGCGCCCAAGGCCAATGCCCGCGACGCGGTCGCTGCCTTGAGAAAGGCAGGCCTGCGCCAGGTCGTGATGCTCACGGGCGACAACGAAGGAACGGCGCGCGCGTTGGCGGAATCGGTTGGCATCGACGAATACCACGCCGAACTCTTACCCGAAGACAAACTGCGGTGCGTACGCGACTTGTCGGCGCGCTTCGGAACGGTAGGCATGGCCGGCGATGGCGTCAACGACGCCCCCGCCATGGCAGCGTCCGCCTTGGGTATTGCAATGGGCGCGGGAAGCGATGCCGCCATAGAGACAGCGGACGTCACACTCATGTCCGACGACTTGTCGCGATTGCCATGGCTAATCCGCCACTCCAAGAAGGTGCTGCGAATCATCAAGCAAAATGTAGCTATATCCCTGGGACTCAAGATCCTCGTCTTTGCATTGGCCCTTGCGGGATGGGCAACATTGTGGCTAGCAATCGTAGCGGATATGGGCGCCTCGCTTCTCGTAATCTTCAACGGACTCCGCCTCCTGAAGAAATCCTAACGGGGTGAGAGCGCACGGAAATCAGGGACTGACACAAGCGGAGCGAAACGAAGTGGAGCGCAGACGTGTCTGTCCCTGATTTCCGCGCCCACACTTAAGTTATAGTCTCCATCGGAAACCAGGTGTCCCTGCTTTCCGCGCAACACAGGTGTAAGAAGGGACGTAGACCGCATGATTCCATTCGTGAAGTTGGATTCGGAGTACCGCGCGATCCAGCCGGAGGTAGACGAAGCAGTCGCTCGCGTCTTCGCTTCGGCATGGTTCATACTCGGGAAGGAAGTCCGCGCATTCGAAGAAGAGTTCGCGGCCTATATCGGCACTGCGCACTGCTCAGGCGTGGCGTCTGGAACCGAAGCCATCCAGCTTGCGCTCATGGCGCTAGGCGTCGGACCTGGCGACGAAGTCATTGTGCCCGCGAATACCTGCGTGCCCACCGTGTGCGGTGTGACCGCCACAGGCGCGCGCCCGGTCCTGTGCGACATCGACCCGCTAACCTGCACGCTTGACCCTTCGAAGCTGGAGACTGCACTAACGCCGCGCGTCAAGGCCATCGTCCCCGTGCATCTCTATGGCCATCCCTGCGATATGGATCCAATTATGGCGTTTGCCCGGCGGCAGAACCTCGTTGTCGTGGAAGACTGCGCCCAAGCACACGGCGCGATGTACCGGGGAAAGCGATGCGGTTCGATAGGCAATGCCGCCGCATTCAGCTTCTATCCCACAAAGAACCTTGGCGCTTACGGAGACGGAGGGGCCGTCACCACGCACGACGCTCACGTTGCCGAAGCGCTGCGGATGTTGCGCAACTACGGCGAAGAACGCCGCTACCATCACACCCGCAACGGCATCAACAGCCGATTGGACGAAGTGCAGGCAGCCATTCTGCGAGCAAAGCTGAAGCACCTGGACGCGTGGAACGAGGCGAGGCGCGAGCGGGCCGCACGGTATCGCACGGCCCTTGCCGGAGCGCCTGTATCCGTCCTTAACGAAGCGCCGTGGGCGCACTCGGTCTGCCATCTCTTCGTCGTCCGCACGCCCCATCGCGACAGCCTTCAAGAGCACCTTAAAGAGAAGGGTGTGGGAACGCTGATTCACTACCCGATTCCAGTTCATCTGCAAGGCGCATTCACGGATCTCGGGCTGGGCACGGGGGCATTTCCCGAAAGCGAACGCGCGTGCGACGAAGTACTGTCGCTGCCCCTATACCCCATGCTGCCGCTGGAATCCGTGGATGAAGTAGCCGCGGCCATGCATTCGTTTCAACCATGAAGCACGACGAATACGAGATCATGTATCGCGTCGAAGACGGCCACTGGTGGTACCACGGACTTCGTGGAATGCTCGCGGAAAACTGGCGGCGCTACGTCACGCAAGACTCTCCTCGCGTCCTGGATGCAGGCTGCGGAACCGGCGCAGTCTTGGCAATGCTCGACAATCAAGCACAGACCGTGGGGATAGACTTCGCGCGCGAGGCGTTGGGGTTCTGCAAAGTCCGAGGCTTGAGCCGCTTAGGCCGCGCTTCAATCGTCGATCTGCCGTTTGCCGACGCTACGTTCGACGTGCTGATTTCGTGCGACGTGTTGTGTCACCAGTCGATTCGCAACAAGCTAGCGACCCTGGCCGAGCTGGCACGCGTCGTGCGCCCCGGAGGTCTCTTGTTCCTGAACCTGCCTGCCTATCAATGGCTGATGTCGTCGCACGACACCCATGTACTGACCGACAAACGGTTCTCGCGCGGGGAGGTTAACGCGATGCTGAACCAAACCGGGTGTGAAACGCTGCGCGCCACCTACTGGAACACGCTGCTGTTCCCACCCGTGCTCGCGACACGTCTCTGGCGGAAAATACGCCCTCTGCCTGCATCCGATCTCGATGGCGCATCGGGAGAGGGGATGAGTAGCGTCTTTCGTTCCGTGCTGCACGCCGAACGCATGCTAGCCCGCATCGCGGATCTTCCCTTCGGGCTTTCCGTCTTCACCGTTGCCCGAAAGCGGACCGCTTAGGCGTAAGGCGCGCAGCTCTTTCCGCCGAAGACCTCTTTCAAGGCCTCCACAAATGCATGCTCGATGATCATGTGAACATCTTCGACCTGGGCCATGCAATTGGACGGCGCATTGACGTGGACATCGGACAGGTCTTTGAGTTTCCCGCCCTGAAATCCCGTCATCCCGATCACCTTCATCCCCTTCGCACGGGCGGTCTTCGCGGCCTCCAACACGTTCGGGGAATTGCCACTGCCTGAGATCGCGATGAGCAAATCGCCTGGACGGCCAAGCGCCTCAAGTTGCTTCGAGAACATCTGCGCATATTCGATGTCGTTGGCAAGTGCGGTCATCAGGGGAACGCAGTCCGATAATCCGATGGCGCGTAGCGGACGGCAACCCGACGCATCCGCGGGAGCCTTCACGATGTCGTTGATCATGTGCGAGGCCGTCGCGGCGCTACCGCCGTTCCCACACGTATAAATAATCGCATCCCGATCATGGACGTCCTTGATGGCAGCGATAACGGCGTTAAAAGCACTTCGGTCGAACGCGGCCAAGGCTTCGTTGAGGCCTTTTAGATACAGATCGAAGGTGAGCATGGTTTACTCCATAAGTCTGTTGGTGCAAGTCGAAGTCAACGGGATGAATTTATACTCCAAAAGCTGCTCCAAATGCACCTGACGGTAAGGACAATTGCAGGAATCGTTCTTGCCTACAACGCTGCTCGTCCGTACGATAGAACAAAACGTGCCCGTGATGGTCACGAGCAGGTTCATATGGGGCAACGTTGGTTCCACTTGAGCACAATGAGTTGTTGGCGGAGCGCGAGATTCTCAGCCGTGAAATTCGCGACGATATTGAGCTTTTGGGAGAGCCATACAAAGCAGTTCTTGATGATCCTGAGCATCGTTGATGCGTACGCGGCCAATACTGTAAGTTCAATGGTAGCAACGCGTACGAATTAATACGAACGAGAGGAGTCTGGTCCACCGCGTGCGGCGGATTCTAGGTGGAGGGTACGAAAGGAGATTTACCATGCGAAGCCAGATAGTTCTCCTGCTCGGGGTGCCAGGTGTAATCGTCATGCCACTATTAGTGACGCCTGTCGCTGGATTAGCTCCCGATGCCCAAAGCGATGCAAACCATCCGATTACCAGTGGCCTGATCGAACCCTCACGGAATGCGCCGGTCTCAGCGGTTTCCGGCGCAGTGGCGTGGGGCGTGCCTGTCAAAGGCCTTCAAGCCGGCCTCTTGTTCGAAGGAGGAACTAGAACGTTTCAAGCGGGAGAAACTGTCGAATTTGTCCTTAAGATCCGCAATGTCAGCGACGAACGCATCGCGCTGGATTACATCGAGCCGGCCCTACAAGCTTGGGCTCCCAATATTCGTGATAGCGACGGGATGACGGTCCCCGTTTTGCCGCCGGTGCTATTGCCGGGTGGCCCAATCCACCAACCCTCGTTGGCCCCGGGCGATGCACTAACCCTTGACCGAGGTACGATCACTATCCGGCCGCTCGGGTGGAAAGGGCGGGTCGAGCGGACAGTTGCCTTTTGTGAGAGTGGCAAGCATACGGTGAGCCACACATTCAAATTCGACCCCGATTATCACTTGCCCGGGCCTCATATGTGGGCCGGTGAACTAACGACCGGCAAACTGGACATCGAGATCGTCCAGCCGAAGGGGGACTCGGATCC
>JBHEKO010000568.1:0-9535 GCA_041859475.1 Candidatus Hydrogenedentales bacterium | reverse complement strand
ACCTTGCCCGAAGAACACGCTTTGGTCGATTGGCCTGTTGTGAATGCCGAGCCGCCTCGACGCGCCACGAGTCAGCCGCAGGTTCCCGCGGAGTTCACGCCGTTACCCGGCGGCTATTCGGCGCGGCTTGCGGTCGTATCGCCGTTCGGCTGGGACACGCGCGAACTACCGGTCAAACCGGCCCCGGCGGGACAGGACACGGTGTTGGTTCGCGCATCGGGCGGCGAACGCGCCACGTCACTGGTCATCGAATTGCGCGAGCGTGACGGTGCGCGCTGGATGGGTGTCGCACCCTTGACGGCGGAAGAGCGCACGGTGGGAATCCACCTGACCCAGTTTGCATTCTGGAAGGACAATTCCCCTTCGGGACGCGGTGGTGAGGGCGATATGCCCCGCCTGGACAACCTCGCAGCACTGACCCTCGGCGTTGCTTCGTCGCATCAGATATTGCCGGAAGGCGCTTACTCCTACACGGTGCGCGGACTGGGCACGGCGAAGGCCGGGCCGGGTTTTGTGTTGGCCTCCCCGCCGCGTCTCGAAGGCCTGTCTCCTGCGTACAAGCTGTTTCGCTCGCATGTCGCGAAACTTGAGGCTGTACCCGGCTGGGAGGATGTGGCAGTTGCGACCCCCGCCGATGTCGTATCACCTATCGCACTTCCGCGCCACGAGGCCCCGGAACGCGACTACGTTTGGCAGCCGTTGATCAAGGGTTTGGATGGCAACGGCATTTGGACAACTACACCTTTGGCGACGACTTGGCACTCGAGTGGGGCAACGTGGACCTTGTTGGGGTGGCGCCCGAGCGACGTCGAACTCGATGCAATTGTACGGAAGCTCTCGACGACCCTGGGCGAGGGGCGGAAGTCTGTGCCGAAGCCCGCACTGCTCGCCGATACGGCGGCAAACGGTCCGTGCATAACGGTGAAGAACGGCCGTTTCACACTCGACGGGAAGCCGTGGTTTGCGCACGCAATCAACTACTGGCCCCTCTATGTTTCGGGGATGGAGGTCGAGGAGTACTTCAGCGGGTGGGCAATGCCCGCGACCTATGAGCCTGAGTACATCGACCGCGATTTGGACACGCTGCAAACCATGGGCGTGAACTGCGTGAGCATCCAGTACGTGCGGCCCGCGGAGGCGCCTCGGCTTCGCGACTTCATCGCGCGATGCGCGAAACGCGGCATCAAGGTGAACGTCTTCCTGAGCGGAGCGCACCCGACGAGCCCGAGCGCCGTCGATGATTTGTCGAAGCGCCCGTTTATGGAACTGCTCCAGGCAGCGAATTTGAAGGGGAACGCGGGCGTGTTCGCCTACGACCTCGCATGGGAACCCCGGCTCGGGGTTCAGAAGGAGCGCGCCCAGTTCGACCCCCTCTTCGAGGCGTGGCTGATCGAGCAATACGGAAGCGTCGAACGGGCGGAGGCCGTCTGGAAGTGCCCCGCGAATCGCGTCGACGGCAAGGTCGGCGGACCCACTGACGCCGAGTTGGAAGCAGACGGCCCGCACACGCCGATGGTCGCCGCATACCGCCGTTTCACGGACGACCTTATCAGCCGCCGCTACGGCGAGGTGGTCCGGCTTGTCCGCACGCTCGACGACACGCATTTGTGTGGCGCGCGAACGGGCTACGGGGGCACCGGCACGCGCGGCGCGGTGGAAGTAATGCAGTTCGCGCTCACCGCGGGCGCGGCGCACCTCGATTTCACGTCCCCCGAAGGGTACGGATACGGCCCGGATAACATCGGTGATGCGGCCTTTGTCGGCATGTTCTCGCGATGGGCAGGCAACGGCAAGCCCGTGTTCTGGGCCGAGTTTGGGCGGTCCGTGTGGAACGGCGGTGAGGACGCGCTCACCCTGCAAGCCGCCCTCTACGAATCATTCGCAGACATGGCCGAAAAGACCCAAGCGGACGGCTGGGCGGGTTGGTGGTTTCCAGGCGGGTACCGCGTGGATGAACGGAGCGATTACGGCGTCGTCGCGCCCGACCGGGTTCTGCGGCCTTCGTCTCTCGTCTTACAGCAAACCTCCGCCTCGCTGAAAGACATCGCCCCGTATGCCGCTTCCGGGCATGCGCCCCTGGAAATACGGCCCGAAGAGCACGCCGCCGGGCTGGCCGCGCTTGTCGACGAATTCTCCGATCGCTTCGCTGCCGCATACGAAAAAGGTGCGCTTCCGGAAGTCCGCACGCCTGGCACGGGCTCGCTCTCTACCGATTGTCCCCTCACCGGAGTAGGCGGCATGCCCTACGAGGCGCCGATGCCCCCGCAGTATCTCAATGCCGAAATCGTGACGGAACTCCGGAATGGCCGGTGGGTCGTAACCGTCGTAAACACGGGCGAGGCGGCCTGGGTTGCGAGCGATTGCGCGCTCCTTGTCGAGGGCGAAGATGGCGAGCAACGCGTGCCCTTGTCCGGCAAGATGGCGCAATTCGAGACCGCTCGGTTTGAAGTAAATGCCCCAAAGAACGGGAAGGCCGTGCTCTGCATGACGGCGGGCCGCTTCGGGAAGTTCGGCCAGCGCACCGCTATAGAGACAAAGGACTGAGCGCCACACCGGGTTCCGTTCTCCGGACTCCGGCACAGTGCGATTTCGTGAAAAAAAGAACGATTGCCGCCTGTGCGGCCTGAAAATTGTACTGCTTTCATCCGCTCCTAGAACTAGAATCGCCTTATTTTACAGCCTTGAAACGAGGTTGTCCTCGCGCACGCCCAGAGTTGTTTTATCCCGCGCAATCTGGCAAACTATCGCCGTTTTTAGCCGCAAGCAGTCACACCTGGGTTGGGACCTTACAGCGCCTTGCACGCGTTTGGGAACAGGTTTTTGATGGCCGTACATAAGATAAAGAAGGGACTGAACCTGCCGATAGCAGGAACGCCCGACCAGAAGATAGAATTGGCGATTCAGCCGCGGCGCGTCGCTCTCGTGGCCAGTGACTATATCGGCCTGAGGCCGACCATGTTTGTCGCCGCCGGCGACACCGTGAAGCGCGGCCAAGCGCTTTTCGAGGACAAGAAGACGCCGGGCGTGCGCTACACGTCCCCGGGCGCGGGCAAGGTCGTAGCGGTGAATCGCGGCGAAAAACGGGCATTTCAGTCCGTTGTCGTCGAACTGACTGATTCCGAGCGCAGCGGTGCTCCCACAGACGCGGACTACGCGGTGTTCGAGTCCTATACGGGCAAGAATCCTGCCGGGCTGAGTCGTGACCAAATTCGCGATTTGCTGATTGAATCGGGAATGTGGACGGCATTCCGCACGCGGCCGTTCAGCCGCGTGCCCCAAGTGGACGCACTCCCCCACTCCATTTTCGTCACGGCGATGGACACCAGCCCCCTCTCCGCGTCCGTCGAGACGGTGCTGAATGGCCGGGATAGGGAATTCGAACTTGGGCTGATTTGCGTCGCCAAATTGACGGACGGCAGGACGTACCTCTGCAAGTCCCCCGGGGCGGCGATTCCGGTCAACCCGAACCTCGGCGTGCAAGTCGAAGAATTCGACGGACCCCATCCCGCAGGCACGGTTGGACTTCACATTCATCGCTTGGACCCGGTGAGCCGCAACAAGACCGTTTGGCACATCGGTTATCAGGATGTACTCTCCATTGGCCGCCTTGTAGACACGGGAAAGCTCGACGTCGAGCGCGTCGTGTCGCTGTGCGGCCCGACCGTGAAGCGCCCGCGCTTGTTGAAGACGCGGCTTGGCGCGGATTTGGACGCGTTGACCAAAGGCGAATTGGAACCGGTGGAAAACCGGGTCGTCTCGGGTTCGGTGCTCTCCGGCCGCGCCGCCATGGGCGAAATTCTCGGATTCCTCGGCAGGTACCATGTGCAGATCACGGCGCTCAAAGAAGGCCGGGAGCGCGAGTTCCTGGGGTGGATCGCCCCGGGGAAAGGCAAGTATTCCATACTCCCCGTCTTCCTGTCCCGCCTGTTGGGAACCGCCACGTTTCCGTTCACCACGACGACCAACGGGGCGCGCCGCGCCATGGTCCCAATCGGCATGTACGAAAGCGTCATGCCCATGGATATTCAGCCTACGTTCTTGCTCCGCGCAATGATCATGGGCGACATCGAGCGCGCCGAACAACTTGGCTGCCTCGAACTCGATGAAGAAGACTCGGCGCTCTGCACCTTTGTCTGTCCCGGCAAATATGACTATGGTCGCATCCTTCGGGACAACCTTGAGACCATTTATAGGGAAGGCTGATGAAGTTCCTACTCGAACTCCAAAACAAACAGCGAAAGCTCTTTGAGAAGGGCGGCAAGCTCGAAAAGCTATATCCGCTCTTCGAGGCCAACGACACCTTTCTCTTCACCCCCGACACGGTGACCGCGGGGCCGTCTCACGTGCGCGACGGGCTGGACCTGAAGCGCATGATGAGCGTCGTCGTCGTTGCCCTCATCCCGTGCGTGTTGATGGCCCTGTACAACACCGGCCTACAGGCAAACCTCGCGCTCAATGCCGCGAAAGTGGCCGAACTCACCGGATGGCGGAGCGCCCTGCTCCAATCTCTTGGCGTGGGGTTCTCGCCGGACAACCTCCTTGCGTGCTTTCTCCACGGCGCGCTCTACTTCTTTCCCGTCTATATCATTACGATCATCGCCGGAGGCTTCTGGGAAGTCCTCTTCTCCATCGTGCGCAAGCACGAAGTCAACGAAGGCTTTCTGGTTACCAGTCTCCTTATCCCCCTGACGCTCCCCCCCGCTATCCCATTGTGGCAAGTCGCCATCGGCGTGAGCTTCGGCGTCGTCTTCGGCAAGGAGGTATTTGGCGGCACGGGCATGAACTTCCTGAATCCCGCGCTAGTCGCGCGCGCGTTCCTGTTCTTTGCCTACCCCGGCCAGATCAGTGGCGACAAAGTATGGGTGGCCACGAATTCGGCCCAGTGGGTCGATGGATACAGCGGCGCAACCGCGCTCGGCATGATTCAAATGGACGGCTACCAAGGCTTGGCCAACCACGCATATACGTGGTGGAAAGCCTTCGCGGGTCTTGAGCTAGGCTCCATGGGCGAGACCTCGGCCCTGGCCTGCATGATCGGTGCAGCGATCCTGATTCTGACGAAAGTGGGTTCCTGGCGGACCATGGCAGGTATCTGCCTGGGCACCGCCGCCATGGCTACGTTCTTCAACCTTCTTGGCCGGGGCGCATCCACCGGTTTTGCCGTTCCCTTCTGGTGGCACATGGTCATCGGCGGCTGGGCCTTTGGCGCGGTCTTCATGGCAACGGACCCGGTTTCATCGGCATTCACGGACAAAGGCAAATGGATTTACGGATTCATGATCGGGCTGATGGTCGTACTTATCCGCGTGACCAATCCCGCGTATCCCGAAGCCATGATGCTGTCGATTCTCTTCTGGAATATTTTCGCGCCGCTCATCGACTACTACGTCGTGAAAGCAAACATCAAGAGAAGGTTGGCTCGCAGTGCAGCGTAATTCGACCCTCTACACCATTCTGTTCTCGATCGTCATGTGCATGGCGTGTTCGATTCTCGTCTCTGTGTCCGCCGTGAGCCTCGCGTCGCGGCAGGCTGCAAACAAGGCCGCCTACCGGCAGAAGAACGTGTTGCTCGCCGCGGGCCTCGTCAAAGACGGGCAAGCCATCTCGAACAGCGACGTCGCCAAAATGTTCGACGAGAAGGTCCAGGTCAAGCTGGTCAATCTCGAGACGGGTGACTACGACGAATCGACGGACCCCAAGGAATACGATCAGATCAAGGCCAGCGGCGATCCGGCGCTCAGCGTGCCCGCCCCCGAGAACGCATCGCGAATCGGACGGTTGCCGAAGTTGGCTCAGGTCTTCCTTGTAGTGGAAGGCGATACCGTCTCGAAAGTTGTCATCCCTATCGAAGGGTATGGATTGTGGGGAACG
This sequence comes from Candidatus Hydrogenedentales bacterium, assembly GCA_041859475.1. GTDB lineage: Bacteria > Hydrogenedentota > Hydrogenedentia > Hydrogenedentales > SLHB01 > JAIBAQ01. The sequence goes on along the minus strand of JBHEKO010000568.1, from coordinate 3,664 downwards.
CTGTACGGATTCCTCGCGCTCGAAAAGGACACCAAAACGATTCAAGGCATCACCTACTACGACCAAATCGAGACGCCGGGTCTCGGAGGCGAAGTCTCCAACCCGAAATGGAAATCGCTTTGGCACGGGCGTTTGGCCTACGACGATAACTGGAAACCGGCGATTAAGGTAATCAAGGGCGTTGCGGGCAGCCCCGATCAGGACCCCCATCATATTGACGGCCTTTCCGGCGCGACGATCACCAACAATGGCGTGACACACATGATGGATTTCTGGTTGGGCGAGCACGGCTTCGAACCCTACTTGAAAAAATTCCGAGAAACCGGGACAGCCGGGGGAGCACGGAGTTCATAACTATGGCGCAATTGCTGGGTAAACAGGAACGAGCCGCGCTGCTCGATCCCTTGTTCAACAACAACCCCATCGGGTTGCAGGTGCTCGGCATCTGCTCCGCGCTTGCGGTTACGACCAAGATGGACACCGCGCTGGTGATGTCCATCAGCCTTACTTTGGTGACGGGGTTCGCGAATCTGGCCGTGAGTTGCGTCCGCAACATGACGCCGAGCAACATCCGCATCATCGTGCAGTTGGCGATTATCGCTTCGCTTGTGATCGTCGTAGACCAAGTCCTGAAGGCTTTTCTCTTCGACATCAGCTTGCAGCTTTCCGTATTCACCGGACTAATCATCACCAACTGCATCGTAATGGGTCGCGCGGAGGGCTTCGCGATGCAGAATCCGCCTTGGATTAGCTTCATTGACGGCATCGGAAACGGTTTGGGCTACGGCCTCGTTCTCATGAGCGCGGCGTTCATCCGCGAACTCACGGGCTCGGGAAAACTCTGGGGATTCCCCGTATTCAAGCTCGTCACCGACGGCGGGTGGTATACCCCGAACGGCCTGATGCTTCTGGCTCCTTCGGCGTTCTTCATCGTCGCCTGCTTCATCTGGATCGTCCGCACGTGGAAGCCGCAACAGCAGGAGACCGAGTGATGGAGCACTACCTGAATCTGGCCGTCAAATCGATCTTCATCGAGAATATGGCCTTGGCGTTCTTCTTGGGCATGTGCTCGTTCCTTGCGTGCTCCAAGAAAGTCGAGACGGCCCTCGGCCTGGGGATGGCAGTTGTCTTCGTGCAAGTCATCACCCTGCCCATGAACAACTTCATTCTCAATTACTTGACGAAGGAAGGCGCGCTCTCGTGGATTAGCCCGAGTTTCGCGCACACGGATTTGAGCTTCCTGAACTTCATCTGCTTCATCTCCACTATCGCCGCCATGGTGCAGATTGTGGAAATGGCCATCGACAAGTTCGCGCCTGCGCTCTACAACACCTTGGGCGTGTTCTTGCCCCTGATTGCCGTAAACTGCGCCATCCTCGGCGGCTCGCTGTTCATGGAGCAACGCGACTACAACTTCGCCGAGAGCGTCGTGTACGGCGTTGGCTCGGGGGCGGGCTGGGCTCTGGCCATCGTTGCCCTCGCGGCGATCCGCGAGAAAATGCGCTACAGCAACGTACCGTTAGGTCTTCGCGGTCTGGGCATTACGTTCATTACGGCCGGACTGATGGCCATCGGGTTCATGGCGTTTTCCGGTATTCAGCTATAGATGTTTGGCTCCGAAAAAGGGTAACCGCGCATGGGTCTCATTATTCTTGGCGTTGCGATGTTCACGGGGGTCGTCCTGACGCTTGTGCTTCTGCTCCTCGTGGCGAAAGCGAAGCTCGTCAGCAGCGGCGACGTCAAGCTCACCATTAACGGCGATCCCTCCAAAGCGATAACCGTCGCTTCCGGGGGCACACTCTTATCTACGCTCGCGGAACAGAAGATCTTCATCCCCTCCGCCTGCGGTGGCAAGGGAAGCTGCGGCGTGTGCAAAGTCGTCGTCAAAGATGGCGGAGGCAGCATGCTCCCCACCGAACTCAACCACATTTCGCGCGGCGAAGCCCGCGAAGGGTGCCGCCTTTCCTGCCAGGTGAAGGTCAAGGGCGACATGAAGATCGAGATCCCCGCCGAGGTGTTCAGCGTCCGCCGGTGGAAGTGTACCGTGCGTTCCAACCGGAACGTGGCCACCTTCATCAAAGAATTCGTGCTTGAGCTTCCTGCCGGCGAAGAGGTCCCGTTCCGCGCGGGTGGTTACGTCCAAATTGAATGCCCCCCGTATCGCGCCTCCTTCAAGGACTTCGACATCGAGACCGAATACCGGGGCGATTGGGACAAGTTCAATCTCTGGAAAATAGAATCGGTCTGCTCGGAGACGGTTCAGCGCGCGTATTCGATGGCCAGTTACCCCGACGAAAAAGGCATCATCATGCTGAACGTGCGCATCGCGACTCCCCCGCCGCGCGCGCCCGAAGGTACGCCTCCGGGTATCATGTCTTCCTATATCTTCAGCCGGAAGCCCGGCGACGAAGTCATAATCTCGGGTCCGTTCGGCGAGTTCTTCGCGAAGGACACCAACAACGAGATGGTATTCATCGGCGGCGGCGCCGGCATGGCTCCGATGCGCTCTCACATCTACGACCTATTCAAGCGTCTGCACACCAAGCGCAAAGTCAGCTTCTGGTACGGCGCCCGTTCGTTGCGCGAATCGTTCTACAACGACGAGTTCGACAAGATTGCCAGCGAGAATCCAAACTTTACGTGGAATTTGGCGCTATCGGAGCCGCAGCCGGAAGACAACTGGACTGGCTACATCGGCTTCATTCACAAGGTCCTATACGACAATTACCTTAAGAACCATCCCGCGCCCGAAGATGTTGAATACTACATCTGCGGCCCGCCCATGATGAATACGGCCGTAATCAACATGCTTCACGACCTTGGCGTGGAGGATGAGAACATCCTGTTCGACGATTTCGGTGGATAATCGAGGAAGCATGAGCCAGTCACCGAGCAAGCCCAACGTATTGCGGCCCGCCATCGCCTTGGCGGGCCTTCTCATCGCCGGTGCCGTGTTCGCCCTGGTCATGGGCCGGATTGAACCCGTTTCAACTCCCGCCGGCGCCACGTTCGAGATCAACGGTTCGACCATGGGAACCACCTATACGGTAAAGCTGGTTACCTTTAACGAAGCGGCCGACCGCGAGCGCATGGCCAAGGCCGAAGCGGAAGTCCGCAAGGTTCTCGACGATATTGACGCCCGCATGTCCACCTACAAACCAGACTCCGAATTGTCCCGGTTCAATCAGCATGCCGACACCACCCCCTTCCCCGTTTCCAAGGACCTGATCGACATCTTCGAAGAAGCCCGCCGAATCAGCGACCTCTCCGGAGGCGCGTTCGACATCACCGTGGGGCCTTTGGTCAACGTATGGGGATTTGGACCGAACAAACGGACCGACATTCCCTCGGACGAAGAGGTGGCGGCGTTGATGCCGAAAATCGGCTACAAGAAGGTCGAGATCGATTCAGCGGCATCCGCGATTCGCAAGACCGAACCCGGCGTCTATTGTGATCTCTCCGCCATCGCGCAAGGATTCGCGGGCGACAAAGTCGCCGAAACGCTGGACGCCTTAGGCTTCCAGCATTACATGATCGATGTGAGCGGAGAGATGCGGACACGAGGCGGGAACGCGACAGGCAACGCGTGGCAGATCGCAATCGAACGCCCCGAGCCTTCGATGGAGCGGACGGTTCAATTGGTGGTTTCTCTCAGCAATATGGC
>JBHEKO010000535.1:0-3263 GCA_041859475.1 Candidatus Hydrogenedentales bacterium | reverse complement strand
CGATGCGACAGGCCACGTCGTCCAGAACTCGGCAGGGTCCAAAATGGATTTCCACGCATCCGTGTAGGGCTTCCCTTCTTCGTCCTCGAACATCGAGAAATAGAATGGGTACACGCCCACGACCTCTTTAACCATCGCCTTTTCGTGCGCGTCTGGTTTCACGGAGTAGAAGAACTTCGTCCCTTCGTCCCACATCGATTTCCCGGTCGCGTCGCGGATGGTATCGGCGACCGCATCGTAATGCTTTGCCCCTTCCACGTCTCCGATAGCGGCCAGCACGCGCGCGAGGTTGCGCGCATCGCCATACACGTACGACGTCAGATCCACGCGCTCCAGTTGTTGGTCCTGCTTCTCTGCGTCGAACGCGTTGAAATAAAAGAAGGACGGTTGCCACTCCATCCCCGTCCACCAATGGCTGTCGACAAGCAACAGGCCGTCGTTGTCCTTGTCGTATACGCTCATCCACCCATCGACGTTCTTCTTCAACGCATCGGCCCATTTCTTCAGGGCTTCCACGTCCGGATGCACGCAATGCGCGTCCCACACCGTCGATGTAATCCAATCGGTGTATTGTCCGTCGCCGATGCTGCTCGGACGAATGTGGCTTGGAAACACGCCGTCCGGCTTTTCGTTCGCGCACCACGTCGAGATGATTCCTCGCACGTATTGCGGATCGCGTAACCAGCGCGTCTCGCGAATCTGATGGCCCGCGCCGTACGAGATCATGTTGGCGTACCAGTCCGCCGTCCATCGCCCTTCGGAAATGCCCCAATCCGCGAGCCGGCCCTCGCCCACACGGAACAGGTTCTTGCGCAGGATGCTCGTTGCGCGATGCCAATACTGCCGTTCCATCGTTGCGTCCGCGGAGGTGAATGAAGGTAGCTTGTCTACATTCCATGCCAGATACTCATTGATGTGCGCGCTTAGCGGGTCGTGCTGCGCGACCGCGCGCTTCAGCGCAGCGTCGGCTTCCCGTGCCTTCGTGTTTACGGCCAAGTACAACGACACGGTTTCCGATGCGCCCGCTTTCAACTCGAGGGTGCGCGTACACGTCGTTTCTCCGCCGGCTTGGTCCGGCAACTCGGACCCCTCGGCGTGCACATACAGCGTGTCGATGTTCACGTTCGAGCCTGCCGCCAGAGCCACCGTGCGAATGCGAAGGGGTCCTTTCGCTACGTTGCCCAGCGGGATAGACGCCACGCCAAACTCTTCCGTGCTTGCGCCCCATCCGCCAGTGCTTGTGAACGCAATCTGCTCCACGCGCCGTCCGTCGCCAATCTGCACCTTGAATGCTGCGTCGCCCGCATCTGCCCGAGCGTACCGAATCGACAGCGCCCCTTTTTCGATCGGCTCCTTGACATCGATAAGCCACACGGCGAAATCGTCCGCCGCGCCCCCGAATCCTGTCCCCAGTACACGCCCGCCATTTGCCGAGGGTTTCTCGTCGTCGCCGGTGCTGCCGCGTTGCGCACGAGGCGATTCACCCTCCACCCAATAGGCCGGCGCGCGGTCGCCTTCTTTCGCTTTCGCGGCGAACCCCGGGAAATGTCCGCGGCAAAGCAGATTCATCGCGTTGCGCGATACCAGCCACGATACCAAGTCGCCTGCAAATGCCGGTTCCGCGGACGGCAAGGTCGCATCGAGGTGGACCTTGGCGTCTTCCGTGCCTCCGTTTGTGACCGTGAATTGCGCCGCAAGCACATTGTCCCACGTGATCCACTTTGTCCCGGACACGGCAATGCTGCCTTCGGAACCGGAGGTGCGGATGTGACTTGGGCGAAACACGGCATCCTGGGGTGCGATGGGCGCGTCGTCCGCGCGGATCTTGAGATCGAAACCGATGCCCCAGGAGGTAATCAGGTAGTAGTTCACGTCTTTGGCGGGGAACGCCCATCCCCCGGGATGGCTGGCCCAAAGGCACGTGCCGCTGCACGTCATGGGCACGTGCGCAAGGTAAGGACGCTCAAGGAGCGCATCCACGTCGGGGCTGTTGAAGATGCGCCCGCCCGCGCCCACCTCGAATCTTTTCTCTTGGCCTTCGGCAGTGATACACGCCGCGACGGCTAGCGCCGCCACGCAGACGCTGATGGAACATACCCCCCGCATATGAGACGCTCTCCCCTTGTCCGCGTTAGGAATCGGAAAAACAAATCGCGACGCTTCGCGCCCCGATTCGGAGCGGAAACGCCGCGGCGTCATGAACGGACACGCTACCGGATGTCGGCGTCAAGCCACTTGAGAAGGGCCATAACGCCTCGGGCCTTTTTCAACATGGTGGCTTTGAGGCCGAGTTCTCGGAGCTTCTCTTTGGCTTCATGGCGGGACTTCGCAACGACCACGCCGCCGACGAACGATTTTTCCTCGTCGCCTTCGGCGCAAATCGCGTGATACTCGAAGGTAGGCATACACAAACCTCCACCGGACTCTACTTCGATTCTACCACGCGCAGGGTGTAATACAAAGGAAAACCGAAGCGGACGGCGAACACGGCAAATCGCCTCTTCGGCGGTCGTCCCCCGGAGGGCGGGTTTTCCAACCCGCCGCGTTGGGTTGGCCGAAGATGGTGGGTTGGAAAACCCGCCCTCCGAAGAGGCGCCAACACGGCTTGCACTCTCACATGGATTCAGACGGGGTCAATAACCGAAATCAACTTCCTTCGGCGGCCAGAAGCCGCCGTCAAGGGCCTGCAACACGCCGATTGTGCGTTCGGTCATCGGCCATTTGCCCGGATACTTGATGAACTCGACATGACCGTCCATGTACAGCACGTTTGCGCCACCCGGTATGTGGTTGCCCACCCGCTCGATGAGGACGGGAATGTCTGCCTGGGTGGTTACACTCGCATCGGTGTCATTGGTTATCTTTATTTCCACCCCCTCTTTCAGGCGGTAGACGGTGCCAGAGCCAATTCCTGCCGCACCCGCGGCGGAGGTCAGATTGTCTTCGAAGTCGCCACCCGACGCAGTCGTCGCGCGATACGCTTCCGCAAATGCCTCGATATCATCGTCGCTCATGACGGCATATCCCAAATAGAAGTAACACTGGTCGTCCAGAAGGGCTTCGGGATTCTCGGTTGTGCTGTCTTCTTCAAGAGGCGCGTCCGCGTCGCTCGGACAGATCATCACCTGGATGTCCGTCAAGAACTCGGGATACACAGGGCTTTTCGACACGGCGCTCGTGTTCGCGAACATGAGTTTGCCGGATTCATTCGAAAGCACGGGGTAGTACTCGCCTTTGCTCTCATTGGCGAACATCTTCATTAC
>JBHEKO010000132.1:0-6019 GCA_041859475.1 Candidatus Hydrogenedentales bacterium | reverse complement strand
CGTTCTGCGCCGCCGTCAGCCACGCGCAAAACGGTTCGAGGTCCGCCTGCACGCGCACCGTCACCGCATGCGCCGGGTCGTGCCGCAGCGGATGGCCCGCGACGCGCACGTGCATCTCGGGTGGATGCGCGGCAAGAAATTACGCCAAGCGTTTCGACGTCACGGCCCCGCCGACTTGAAGCACGATGTCCGGGCGCAGGACCTCCGGTGCGTGCTTCGACGCGAGCGCAAGGTCAAGCCAATGCACCACGACGCCCGCAGTGTCGTCCATGCGCAGTCCCGAAGCGATGTCCGCGAACACGGGCCAGCGCAAAGCCTTGGCCAGCTTCAGCACGGCGCCGACTTCCGGCGGCGACGTCAACTGCCCCACTACAAGCAAGCCACGCTCCGCCTGATGCAGCTTCTTCAATAGATCGCGCTGCGCATCGGCGGATAGCTTCACTTCGCTGTCCGCATGCGTCGTGTAGGGGGCGGTTCCCGCCATCCACGTGTTCAGCGATTTCAGATACGCGCCAAATACCTCATCCGACTTGACCGGCGCCAGCGGCTCGCGAAAAGAACAGTTGATGTGAACCGGACCGGCCTGTCCATGCGTCGCGCGAAACACGGCTTGGTCAACCGTCGTTAGCACGACTTCCGGGGCGACCGTCGCCTCCGGACACGGCAACGCCGCGCTCCATCGCGCATACGCGCCGAAGAAGCGTGTCTGATCGATGGCTTGGTTGGCGCCCGTATCCAGTAGTTCTGGCGGTCGATCCGCGGTCAGCACGATCAACGGGACCTGCGCCATCGCGGCTTCGACGATCGCCGGATAGTAATTCGCAACGGCGGTGCCCGACGTGCAGATCAGCGCAACGGGACGGCGCTGCGCCCGGGCATATCCCAGCGCGAAATACCCCGCGCCGCGTTCGTCGAAGTGCACGAACTTCTTCGCGCGCGCCTCGCTTGCCGCCGCAACCGTCAGCGGCGTGCTGCGCGAACCCGGTGAGATCACAAAGGCATCCACGCCGTTTCGCAGCAGCTCTTCGACGAGCAACCCCGCCCACAGCGCATTGATGTTTGGCGCTTTTGCGAGGGTCATTTCGGGAGTATCCCTGCGAACGGACTGAGCTTGTTCTCGATCTCCGCCCACTCCTGTTCCGCTTCGGACCCCGGCACGATTCCCGCGCCCGCATACAGCGACAAGGTTGTATCGCTTACCAATCCCGACCGGATGCCCACGGCAAATTCCGCGCTGTCGCCGCCGATCCACCCCACAGGCCCCGCGAACCAGCCGCGGTCGAAAGGCTCCGCTTCGGCAATCCAGCGCACCGCGCCTTCTTTGGGCAATCCGCCCACGGCGGGCGTGGGGTGCAAGGTGCGCAGCAAATCCGCGTCCGTGTTGTCTTGTTCGAGAATGCCTTCGATGTGCGCGCACAGGTGTTGGCACTGGTGCAGTTTCAATACCGAAAGTCCCTTGTCTACGTGGACCGTCTTGCAGCGCGCGGCGAGGTCCGCTTGCACGGAATCCAGTACGAACCGGTGCTCTCGCACGTCTTTCTCGCTTGCCAGCAATTCTGCCGTGAACGCGGCGTCTTCCGTTTCCGTTGCGCCGCGCGGTCGTGTCGCCGCCACCGCCTCGCTCAGCACGTACCGGCTCTGGCGTTTGTACAAGCGCTCCGGCGACGCCCCGATAAACGCGGTCCCAAACTTCGGCTGGAAGCAGAAATGCGCGCAATGCTGGGTGTCCTGCGCGAGCTTGCGCAACAGCGCCACGGGATCGGGGACCTCCGAAAACTCAAACACGACTTCGCGGGCGAGCACGACTTTCTTCAGTCTGTTCACGGAGAACGCGTGCAACGCACGGTCGATTTCTTGCGCCCATCGCGCCTTGTCCATCGTGTCTACGCGGCGCGTGGGGGCGGGAATCGCAGCGCTCCCCGCGTCGCCGGGAAACGGCATCGCATCGAGCGCTTCAAGCACCTTGCCCGCATCGTCGCCGCCATTCGGATCCACGACGGCGTTGCACGCAAGATACGACTGCGCCCCGCGGTTTAGCACTTCAAACCGCGGAAGCACGAAACGATACGCCCCGAAGGGTTTCCATTTCGCCGCAATCGGCGAGCGCTGGCTGAATCGCATCCCGCCGAAATACCGCAGGTTCGGGTGCACCGCCGCGATGGCATTGCGCAACCGGTCGATCAGCTCGTCGTAGTCGCACTCGGCCTCCGCGGAAAGGGCATCTGCCGCACCCACGCCCGCCAACTCGTACTCGCGGTCGCGGTCGCACCAATAGCCGCGCGAACGATTCCCCTGCGCTTCGAGCCATTGCAGCGGCACCACGTCTTCGACGGGCACCTCCGCGCGCAACACACGGCGCTTCTCGACGCCGTGCGTGTAGGCCGAATCGAAGGCCTGCTGAATCAGCGCGGCAAGCGCCTGCTTCGCCTCGCCGTGTTCCACGGTGTCTGGAAAGAGAAGCGTCATGGCTGTCTACTACCAACCACTAATTTCACGCTATGCTTTGAAGAGATGGACGACTGCTCCAGCCTATTTGTGCCGCCTCGGCATTCCCCAATCCAAAATCCAAAATCTAAAATCCAAAATGCATTCCTGTCCCTTTGGATTCGCCTATCCAAAACCAAGACCTCTGTCGCAAGTGTGCTCACTTGTCCCCTTGGTAGACCGTGGCAATTCCCATGGTCAATGCGTGGGCCTGCACCTCGCGAAAGCCCGCGTTGCGCATCATCGCACAAAACGCCTCGCCGTACGGAAACGACTCCACGGTGGTGTTCAAGTACCGATACGCCGCGTGATCGCCCGACACAAGCCCGCCGACAAGCGGAAGCACGTTGCGAAAGTAAAACAGGTACAAGGCGCGGAACAAGGCATTGCCGGGCAGCGAAAACTCCAACACCAGCGCGCGCCCGCCCGGCTTCAGAATCCGGTTCATCTCGCGCAGCCCCGCGTCCACGTCAATCACGTTGCGGATGCCGAACGCAATGGTTACCGCGTCGAAGGTCGCGTCGTCCACGCCCAGCCGGGTCGCATCGCCACGCGCCATCGCCGCCTTGTGTGCGAGCCCTTGGACCGCGATCTTGTCCTTGCCGATGGCAAGCATCTTTCCCGACATGTCGATGCCAACGGCGCGCTCGACGGTCTTCCGGCCCTTGCACAGCGACAGCAATACGTCGCCCGTGCCCGTCGCCAAATCCAGCACATGCAGATTCGGCCGGTCCGGCAGCAGCTTCACCAGTAGCTTTCGCCACGCCACGTCCTGCCGGAACGACAGCAATCGGTTCAGCAAATCGTACCGGTGCGCGATGCGGTCGAACATGCGCCACGCATCGGTCCGCGACGGTGAGACGGTCTTTTCCACGTTAGCGATACTCATTCGTTACCATTCGTCTGCCCAAAACACGGCCCAGCCACTTCAACCCAAACACGGCCCGCGCCGCCATTGATTCCGAGCCAAGGCCCGGCCGGAAGCCGGCGATACAATCCAGCCCCGGCAGCCTGGGATCGTCGCCGTCTTTTACGCTAAGAGCCTTCTTTAGTCTTCTCCGCGTTCCTCAGCGATCTTTGCGCCTTTGCGTTGAGATCCCTCTTGCTTTGATTGCGGTTCTCGTGCGCTGCGTGTTCGTGTGTTTCGTGGTTTGAACTCTTCATCCTATGATAGTCTCACCCTGTCCGCGTCGCAATTGCACCCGGGTCGCCACTGCACTCCCGCGAAAGGCCGTCATGAAACGCCGAATCCTCATCCTCTTTTCATGTCTCCTCCTCCTCGTCGTGGCCATCTTCTATTTCGGATACATGCTCCCCTTTACCGGCATCCCCTTCAATGCCTCTCGCCACGGCAATCCTCCGCTGACCCCGCCGTGGGCCCTCGAATGCTGGATGTTCGAGGACGATGTCAACACCGCCGCCGCCGTCATGGAACTTGTCGACGGCTACGAAGCCAACGATTTGCCCTTGCGCACGGTCCTCATCGACAGCCCCTGGAGCACGCGCTACAACGACTTCATCGTCGACGAAGAGCGCTACCCGAACCCTGCCCAGTTCTTCGGTGACCTCGAACGCCGCGGCTATCGCACCATTCTTTGGATGACCTGCATGGTCGACAGCAAGAGTGACGACACGCAAATCCTGGAGTCCCAGGATTGGTTCGACGAGGCCCGCGCCAAGGGCTATCTCGCCGGAAATGGCTTTGAAACCGAGTGGTGGAAGGGTCAGGGCGGTCTTGTCGATTACACAAACCCAGAGGCCATGACGTGGTGGCGCGGCATGCAACAACAGGTGTTCGACTGGGGACTCGACGGCTGGAAACTCGACGGCACTGCCACGTTCTTCTCGTCACGCCTGGGAAGCCTGCCGATCCCGTATCAGACTACGCACGCGGGCTGGATGACCACGCGCGGCTTCATGGACCACTACTACCGCGACGAGTATCAGCATGGCCTCACGCAGAATCCCGAATTCGTCACGCTCGCCCGTGCGCTCGACCGGCATATCCACCCCGAAGGTTTCGCGCCCATCGACGCATCACCCGTGAATTGGGTTGGCGACAACGACCACGCGTGGAAACTCGAAGACGAAGGCATCGAAGAGGCGCTCACCGACATTCTCAACAGCGCCAAGCTCGGCTACTGCGTCATTGGGTCCGACCTGGCGGGGTACAGCGGAAAAGAGATCCCGAAGAACGTCTACATCCGATGGACGCAGTTCTCGACGTTCTGCGGACTCTTCCTCAACGGCGGCCACAGCATCCGCGCGCCGTGGTTGCGCAGCACCGAGGAACTCGAAATCTATAAGAGATTCGCGTGGCTGCACACGGAATTGATCCCCTACATGTACGCCCACGTCGCCCTGTGCCACGCGGGCGGCAAACCCCTCATGCGCCCGCTCAAAGCGAAGTACCACTACCTCTTTGGCAACGATTTCCTCGTCGCGCCGGTATTCGAAGACTCGCTGACGCGCGAAGTCACCTTGCCCGCGGGCCGCTGGCGCTATTGGCACAACGACGACGAACTCCTCCAAGGCCCGCAAACCTTTACGCGCGACTACCCGCTCGACGAGTTTCCCGTCTTCGTCCGCGACGGCGCGATCATCCCGCTCAACGTCACACGCCCTTACACCGGCCTCGGCGACCGCAATTCGGAAGGTTTCCTCACGCTGCTTATCTACCCCTACGGGAAGAACACGTTCGACGTCCATCACACCGACAAGAGCGGTATCACCAAAGTGAACGTCGACGCCTCGGACGCGTCCACCACCATCGCCCTCGAAGGCATCAAAAAACCGCACATCCTCCGCGTGAAACGCGCCGAGAAACCTGCGTCGGTTGTCCTAGACGGCAAGAATCTCGCGGAAGGCGTCGACTGGACCTACGACGCGCAGAAACACGTCGTGATCATCCGCACGCGCGAGTACGGCGAGGGGCGCTACACGATTTCGTAAACATGCCCTCCAAGACGCGGTCGCGTACTGCGGCGCACCCTTACGCCCCGGCGCTCCGCCTCGCGGCCACGCGTCGCACGTAGGTATACACGGGCACGGCAAGGACAATAGACACAATCGCATAGATGACCGAATGCATCATCAGGCTTCCAAGGAAGGCGAGAAGTTGCGACGTTCCCCCGCTTGACCCGCTAACGAGCATTTGCCAGAGATGCGAATTCCCTAGGGTGAGTGTCATGTGGAGTTCCCTGCCAAAGAAGCCTGGATTCGCCAAGGCCAGGATCCCAGGTCCGGAGGGAGTCGGAGAATCCGAAATTATTACGCCAAGACCCGGAAGCAGCCACGAAGCAACTACCCCGTTAAGCAAATGGAGCCCCAGCCAAACCGACAGGGCAACTCCCAACGCGGAGCGCGTTCTGGGAGCGCGGTCGCACCACCACATCCAAAGAACGATCTGCGATGCCACGGCGAGTACTCCCACGGTAGTCAGAATCCAGCGCTGAATCGATAGGGCGCTTCCGATTGCTGTTGCCTGCATGGCTCCTGGCACGGACCAACCGACATAAGGAACCAAGCGTCCAGC
>JBHEKO010000101.1:0-3624 GCA_041859475.1 Candidatus Hydrogenedentales bacterium | reverse complement strand
TCACTGATTATTCAGAGATGACAAATAAATGACCTGTTCGCCGCGTGTACAGAACCTGTCCAGGAGGATAAGCCTCATAGAACTCGAAAAGGGATCGCTTGTAGCCCTGCACGAGATTCAGACAAGACCCACTACTCTTCTGCTCGTACCGGGAAATCAGGTAATACTCTCCTCATGCGCCTATGCTCTCCAAGGCTCCAGGTCCAACTGTGTGATAGAGTTAACGCTCGGTGTTGGTCTCCGTACTCAGCTACGCCCCGCCGCGCTTTTTTTGCGGCGATACCGCGCCAGTTTGCTTTAGAATGGCTTGCGCGGGATTTGTCCTCGGTGAAATATCGTCTAAGGGGGTAGGCATGCAAACCGATATGCAGACCATTGCCATGCGGTCCAGTCTGCTGGTTGCCGTTCTAATGCTGGCGGGAAAATTGACCGCGTATTTCATTACGGGCAGTACGGCCATCCTCTCCGACGCAGCGGAATCCGTGGTTCACATTGTGGCCACAGGCTACGCGGCGTTCAGCCTGTGGTACGCGCAATTGCCCGCAAACAAACGACACCCCTATGGCCACGGAAAGATCGCGTTCTTCTCCGCCGGATTTGAAGGCGCACTGATTCTCACTGCAGCACTCTTCATCATTTACGAAGGCGTGTTGACGCTGATCAAAGGCCCTGAACTCAAAGAATTGGGCATGGGTATCGCAATCACCGGCGGCTTGGGAATCATCAATCTCATCCTGGGCTTGAGCCTGGTCTGGGTCGGTAAACGAAAGAACGCGCTGATCCTCGTCGCCAACGGCAAACACACGCTCACCGACATGTGGACGAGCCTCGCCGTCGTTGGCGGCGTTACCGTCGTGTGGGCCACAATCAAGTTCGGCCGCCCCATGTTGTGGCTCGATCCCGCCGTTGCCATTGCGGCAGGACTCAACATCATGTTCACCGCAGGGTCTCTAATCTATCGCTCGTGCCGCGGCCTCCTAGACGAGGCAGACCCCGCCAACACCCAGTTGATCCTGGACACCTTGGAGTCCGCAACACGCGACCGGCGCATCACCGGATTCCACCACCTGCGACACCGGCAAACAGACAACACCATGTGGGTGGAAGTGCACATGCTCGTGCCCGGCGAGACCCCCACGGCTGATGCACACAGCCGCGTGACCCGTATCGAAGAGACTATCGTGCGCCTGTTCCCCGAATGCCACGTGCACGTCACCACCCACGTCGAACCGGACTTGCACGATGCCGATCACCCCGGCGGACATCCCGATCTCATGGATGCGTTTGCGGGGCTTCCAGGGTCCGCGAAGAAGCGCTGAATCGGCTATTTCTTCTTCAGCAAGAAGCTATCCATCACTATCGACTGGTCCACCGCGCCGTAGGCGTCGTCGCTGCCGATATGGGCAAAGACGAAGATCCGTCCATCCGGCGTCTGAACTGCGCGGGGATAGTACGCGGTTCCAGGCGCATCCAATACTTGCCAGGTCTTGCCGGCGTCGTTCGTGTAGTGAATGCCGCTCGTCGCCAAGTGGAGAATCGGTCCTTCGCGCGTGGCGAGCAATTCCGGATGCCCGCTGTGCGGGAACGGAGCAGGCCCAACTTCGCTTGGGGTCCACGAATCGCGGGATTTCTTGAGCAAGCCCTGCCAGCGCTCCTGTTTCTTAGTTTCCGGGACCATGCGCCGGAACACGCAAAGCAGGTCGCCGTTGGGAAGTTCCGCTACATCGTACTCTTCACCGCCCCACTTGGAGCGATACGCATCGGGAACCACGGGAATGGGCTTGGACCAGGTCAGACCTTTGTCCGTCGAGACTATCAACAGTGGGTCGAGGAGGTCGAGGATTTCGCCCATGCCGCGACTGTTGGCCGGTATGGGAACGACACCGCCGATGACGATGATGCGGCCATCCCGTAGCACGCGAATTCGTTTTGGAAAGGTCCAATACTCATTGGGATCGAGCAGCACATCAGGCTTGCCCCACGTCTTGGAGCCGTCGCTCGAGCGTTGCACATAGCCGGTCTGTGGCAGTTCGGGATTGTAGGGCAGGTAATTTCCCCATACACCGCGAAGCAATGTACCGTTGGGCAGAACGGTCTCGGGACCGCCCGTGACTCCGTTCATGCAGGACTTGAACGGGTCCGCGCTGACCTGCTCCCACGTCTTGCCGCCGTCAACCGACCGCAGATGGACGTTGCACATGTCGAGCCCCGTCATGTCGTACGCGGGCATACCAGGCGGTGGCCAATTCAACCGCTTCTGCACATCCTCGGGCGCGTGGGGTCGCCCCGCGACCGGACCCGTCGCTTGCGTAAAGCTAACCATCACGCAGTTGTCGGGCATCGTCCACGCGCCGACCCAACACGTATAGCCCGGCGTCTGCGGCGAGTGGTAGATGGTCTGGCGTTGGTGCTCGACGGCGATGAATTCGTCGGCGTTCGCGAATGAGACGATTGCCGAAAAGGTCAACGCAGCGAACAGCAGATATGCGGCGGAACGTCGTAACATGTTCGTGCTCCCTAGAGTACGGCTTGCTTTGAAGGTATCGGCGTTTCCAAGGTGAATGGTGAGACTTCCTCTCCGCGTTGTCAAACGCGATTTGGACTCACCAAGCCGTTGCTCTCAAGTCTTGGGGTGGACCCAGCGGTGACACTGGAGCCATACTCCTGGCACACGCGTTGTGCATCTTCCGCCTGAAAGAAGTTTGGGGGTATCACTCTGGATGAGTCAATTCGCCGTACCGACGACGTCCTACATATGCTCGATAGTCTTCTCCGCGACGAGGGGCCGTGGTGGGACCGATTCCATGCCGGCCGCATTCGAAACTCCTGTTGCAGCGTCAGCAAGAGTCAAGATTCATCCGCGGTCCTGCCTGGTTGAGACATGAGCCGGCCGGAAATCCGAACTAGTGGCGGAGGGCACCTTCAATCTCTACCAGCTTCTTCCGGATCTCGGCCAAGCTTGTCACGATGGCCTCGGAATCGGCGTGGACTTCGGAGCGAACTTCATTCTTGGCCGATTCGAGATTGTTGATGACGATTGCGATAAAGAGGTTGACGACCACGAATACGGCCAGGATTACGAAACTGACGAAATAAAGCCATGCCAACGGTGTTGCGTCCAATACCGCGCCCTGGAGTTCTACCCACCCTTCCAGAGTCAATATCTGAAAGAGCGTAAGCCCCGCTCGACCCAGGGTGCGCCAGTGTTCCGGGTCGGACTGTGCGAAGAGATGCACGCCAAGAACCGCGTATACATACAGCATTAGCGCAAGCAGAAGGAGTACATTCGCCAGCGACGGGATTGAGCGAAGCAACGTGTTTACGATGAGTCGCAGTTCTGGAACTGCCGACACGACACGTAGTGCACGAAGAAGCCGGGCCAGTCGCGCGACCGTGGCGAAAGGACCGGCCACGGGAAGCAAGGACAAACCGACTATGATGAAGTCGAAAACATTCCAGCCATCGCGGAAGAAATGCCAGATTCGGGGAGCATACGCGATAACGCGGATGAGAATTTCAATCACAAAGACTACCTGAACAACCGTGTTCAAGGCGTGAAACAATACCCCGAATCGCGACATCCATTCCGCGTCAGTCTCAATGCCGATGAGAATGGCGTTGAGA
>JBHEKO010000093.1:0-10032 GCA_041859475.1 Candidatus Hydrogenedentales bacterium | reverse complement strand
GTCCTCTATCTGAGTCTCGACCATCCTCTCCTGAGATTGGTCAACCTACTGGACATCATGAAGGTCTACTCCCAGAACGTGCACGCGGAGTCGGATCCCGCCTATCTTCTCATGGACGAAGTCCAACACAGCGAGGCCTGGGAATTTCACGTAAAACACCTCGTCGACCACCGCCCCCAGTATCGAATTCTTGCCACGGGATCGGCTACGGCCAAACAAGAGACTGGCATTGTAGAAAGCGGGGTGGGGCGTTGGGATCGCATCCCCATACCGCCATTGTCGTTCTATGAATTCATGCGCGTGAGCGGTAAGCCGCTGCCTCACATCAAGGATTCATTGAGACTGCACCACCTTTTCGGAATGACCCAGTCTGAGCTCGCCATGCAGGCGGCCTCGTTTCGCGGCTTGGTGCTTCCGTTCCACCGCTATCTGCTCGTGGGTGGTTTCCCTGAGACTGCAAAGCAAGACGACATCGCCGTGAGCCAACGGCTCTTGCGCGAGGATGTCGTGGAACGCGTGTTGAAGCGCGACATGACCTCGCTCTTTGGAATTCGCAATGTTCTCGACTTGGAGAAGCTGTTCATCTACCTATGCCTCAAGACGGGAGGGATCTTTAGCGTCAAAGGGTGCGCCGATGACCTGCAGACATCTCCCCTGACAGTAGAGAGCCATCTCCGCGCGCTGGAAAGGGTTCATTTGATTTGCCGTCTTCCTCCTCATGCTTCGGGAGGGAAGAAGATTCTCAAGGCCCGGCACAAGGTGTACATCGTGGATGCGGCTTTGCGAAATGCCGTTCTGTTGAAGGGCGAACAGATTCTCCAAGATTCCACCGAGATGGGCATGATCGTAGAGACATCCGTGCTGCGCCACCTGTTCTCGCATTACTATCGCGACACGCCGGCTGTCTCATACTGGCGAGACCCGAAGACCGGCAAGGAAGTGGACATCGTGGTTGAGACTCCAGGCCGTATCGTCCCATTTGAAGTGAAATATAGAAACACACCATCAATTTCAGGTACGGACGGCATCGCCGTATTTTGCTCCAGCCGCGAAGTGGATAGGGCCTATGTGATTACGCAACGCGAAGACGACATTGGGGTGACCATGCTCGACGGTCTGGCAACTCCCATTCTAAGGGTGCCTGCTCACCTCTTCTGTTACTTGCTGGGGCAAGCCGAACGATACATGGAGAAAGGAAACACCGGCGAAGAAGGGTGACCGCTTGAGTGCGAGCACTCGTCTTGAGCCCGACGATCCTCTTCTTCGACAAGGCGGTCGAGTTGAAGCCCACCCAGTAGCGGGAGCTGCCTTTCCGAAGCGCGGGAACCGGACCATTCGCGGAGGGCGAAGCGGCGGCAACACCGAGAATTCCCTCATATTTCTGTCCCTTCGGGGAGGTTCCGGGCGGCTCCGGGTGCTGGTTGAACACAATTAGATGCTTTTGCCCTGACCCCGAAGAGAATTCAAAGAAACACCCCACAGAAACAGCTATAATGCAGCCTAAATTAGTGCCATTCGCAACTGTTCCCCTTATTTTCCTTCATTTCCCCGGTAAGATCTTAGATGTCTTGATTCGCGACGGTGCAAGCCAACGCCCGGATGAGGTAGAATCCTTCGCGCACGCAGGGGGCTGTATTGGTATCACGGAACTGCTGGCTAGTCGGCGAATGGGGGTCCTTCCACAGGGTTGACGATGGGGGTATGCGTTCGCGATTGATGTGCGGCGGCGCTTCGCGTGGGGTCGTTTGCCGAGGCTAGATTGGAATCTCTCTTTGCATTGATAATCCGCATCCAAGCTGTCGCACAATCATTCTCGTCACGGGCTGTACGACGAGACGCATTTCTCGATCCTCCACCCTGGCGTTCCTTTCCCTGTTCGCAGTTCGTGCCTGCAAGAGACGGCCGCGATTTGAAGTTGCGGGGAAAAGGAGACGCTTCAAATGAAACCCATGTTGACACGCACATCCCTGACTATGGCCATAGCGGCCTTGGTGGCGGCTTTACTGGCAAGTACCTCAGCGCGTGCATTGGAGGGTACATTTGCGATTGGGGCCGGTCCAATCAATACCAGTTGGACCGGGGCTGGCGTGGCGGCACCCCGCGATGGTCTCTGGGCCACAGTGAACCCGGCATCGATTGTCGATTTGGGTAGCAGGCTCGATCTGTCGATTGCCGCGATCTATACGGACGTGACGATGTATCCGCGCGGGATCGGCGCGAATCCTCTTCACCGCGAAATCAACGACCGGGACTTGTTCGGGACAGGCACGGCTTCTCTTGTCCTGCCCACGGAACACGGGACATTGGCCTTCGCCTTTTGGACTCCCTCGGGCGTGGGCGTCACCTACCCCTATTCGCGCAACCTGTTCTCCACGCTGCTGGGAAACCGCGACAGGCGGCTCAATTACGAGCACATGCGGCTTGGCGCAGCCTATGCTTACGAATTCGAAAACGGTTGGGCGCTCGGCATTGAGGCCCATGCGAGCATCTCCCGGTTCCGCTCGGATCACTTGACGTTACGCCTCCTTTCGGCCCAAGCGGACTATGAATATGACGAAGCACTGGGTGGGGGCCTTGGCGTGGGCATCTACAAGAAATGGGAGAAGTTGGGTTTCGGCGCTTCCTACCACAGCCGGGAATGGGTCGATGAATTCGACGCGTACGACGACCTGCTGAAGCACAGCGTCGATTTGCCGCAATACACCCAAGTAGGCCTCAGCTACGACGTTGCGCCCTGGTTGACCCTGCTCGCGGACTACAAATGGATCGATTGGTCCGGCATCCCCCAGCATGGCGACGAGGCCATCCAAGACGGTGCGGAACTCCTCTCGCTAAATCCCGTGGCTGGAGGCTTCGGCTGTGAAGACCAGCATATCGTAAAGGCCGCCTTTGAAAGTGTCCTCAGCGACAAATGGACCGTGCGCGGCGGATACTCCCGTTCCTTGACCGATGTGATCCCCGACGATCAGGTCTTTCTGAACGCCCTCGTCCCGACCGTCACGCGCGACCATTACGCCTTCGGTGCGTCATACAAGTTCAGCGAACATTGGGAAGCGCAAGCCACCTGGCTACACGCCATGGATCGCGAAATGGAAGAAAACGGCCGGGGTGATTTGCTTTCCAAGCTCGGCAAACGCAGTCGCATCGAAGCGGGTTCGGATGAGATCATCCTTGGATGTTCGTACGCCTTTTGACCGCCTATAAACGTCCTTGAACTTCTGCGAATTCTCAGAGAAGGGCCGACGTCTTGCTTTAGGCTCTGCGCTCTCAAAGGGTATTATGCCTCGAATTGGGAAAGGGCGGAAATCCCTTCCGAGTTCTTTGGAATTCGTCACAGGAGATCGCCATGAAGTCGTGTTGGCATGTGCTTTTTCCAGGCGCTTGCGTCCTGTTTGCCTCTCTGCCCGTCCTCGCCGGTGAGCCCGCGAGCGTGCCTCAATGGACTCCTGTCGCGCCGGGCATATGGCGCGTGTCGTTTGGTGAGCCGGAGAAGAATACGCCGCTAACGACGCTCAAGCCCGAGATGCGCAAAGACGCCCTCGCGGCCCTCCCGGCCGCGGACCAGCCTCCCATTGCCGCCGGCAGCATGGCGTTCTACACCAATCCGCGCGGCGCGGTCGTCGTGCTTCCGATGGACGAGAAGGAATCGGTCTACGGATTTGGACTGCACCTCACCGCATTCAATTGCACGAACACGCGCAAGGAAATCACGGTCAACGACGAGCAAGCCGACCAGGACGGGAGTTCACACGCGCCCGTGCCTTTCTATGTGTCCACCAACGGCTACGGCGTCTATGTCGATACGGCCCGCTACCCGCGGTTCTATTGCGGCAATCTCTCGCCAGTACAAGCCAACGAAGCGTCGACGGACTCCGGCAACGCCCTGGCCACGTCTACCACGGACCTCTACAAGGCCCGCCATCTCGCCACCAAGGCCATGACTATCGAAGTCCCCGTTGCAAAAGGGGTGGACGTGTATCTCTTCGCCGGGCCCGGGATGAATATGGCTGTGCGCCGGTACAACCTATTCTCCGGCGGTGGATGCATGCCGCCATTGTGGGGCATGGGCGTCTATTACCGAGGCTACACGAAATTCAACGCGCAGGAAGTCCTCGATCTGGCAAAGCGCCTGCGCGACACACATATGCCCTGCGATGTCTTTGGCCTGGAGCCCGGGTGGCACACCCACGCGTATTCGTGCACGTATTCGTGGAGCCCCGAGCGCTGGCCCGATCCGGCGGGCTTCGTTGCGGCGATGCAAGGCATGGGCTATCAGCTCAATCTGTGGGAACATGCCTTCACGCATCCCACATCCCCCATCTACAGCGCCCTCCTGCCCTTGTCCGGCGATTACAAAGTATGGGACGGGCTCGTGCCGGATTTCTCGCTCCCGCAAACGCGCGAGGTCTTCGGAGGCTATCACGACCGCGAGTTCGTCAAGAAAGGCATCACCGGCTTCAAACTCGATGAATGCGACAACCAGCCAAACAAGAAGGACCCCTGGTCCTTTCCCGAACTGAGCACGTTTCCTTCCGGCATCGACGGCGAGCAGATGCATTGCCTGTTCGGTACGCTCTATCAGAAGACGCTGTGGGACGTGTTCCGTTCGAACAATCTGCGCACCTACGGGAAAGTGCGCTCTTCCCATGCCCTCGCAGCCCCGCTACCCTTTGTGATCTACAGCGACCACTACGAGCACCGGGACTACATTCGCGGTCTGGCCAATTGCGGGTTCTCGGGCATTCTGTGGCAGCCCGAGGTGCGCAATTGCGATTCCATCGACGACCTCTATCGCCGCACCGAGACCGCGATCTTCTCGCCGCAGACCGTCATCGACTCCTGGTTTCTCCGGCTACCGCCGTGGATGCAGATCGATACGAACAAGAACGTCGCCGGAGAACTATTGCCCAACCACGAAGAGGTCGAGGCCAAAATGCGCGACCTGCTCCAATGGCGCATGCGCCTCGTCCCCTACCTCTACAGCGCCTTCGCCGACTACGCGGAATCCGGCGAACCTCCGTTTCGAGCGCTCGTCATGGATTGGCCGGACGACGCCGAAGTTCGCGATATCGACAACGAGTACATGATGGGGCCTTCTATGCTGATTGCCCCCATGGTCAAAGAGCAAACAGGGCGGAAGGTCTACCTGCCCGCTGGCGAGTGGTTCGACTTCTGGACGAATCAGGCATATGAAGGCGGCAAGACGCACGCCATCGTTGCGCCGTCCGATTCGATACCTGTATTCGTGAAAGCCGGGTCTATCATTCCAGTGGCTAAACCCGTCGAGCATATCGCACCTGATACCGTTTTCGATCTGGAGGTGCGCGTCTACGGCAAAGGCTCCGCCGAGTTCGTCTTGATTGAAGACGATGGCGTCTCCATTACAGGACCATTCAATCGTGTTACTCTACGGACCACAAAAGGCGACGCGGGTACGGTCGAGCGAAAGGGCGACTTTAAAGGCGAACGGTACAAGATAACGTCATGGAAACTGGTCGGAGCTTGAGAAAAGGACCCGACGGCATCTTCGTCTTCCTCTTTGCGCTCAAAGGCTTAGGACACGTCTTCACTGCGCTTCGCTTGGCTCAGTACAGCCTTCCTTTGCCACGTCGCCCAGTCATCTACGACGCCCTTCGCAGCAAACTCGTTGGATAGTAGCGCATCGGTGCACAATCCGCAACGGGCTGCAGCGCTCGACCAAGCGAAGTCCTCGGCCCGGTCCACCATCCCCGCACGCACCGGGTTGCGCTCCTCATAACGCACCGCTGCCCACAGGTGCGATTCATCGAGCATTCATGAATAGAAGCGGCCTTGCCAAACGTGACCGCTAAGACCGGTGCGGGTGTTGAACCGCATTGCGTACACCGTGTGCGCATCTCGCAACCCCTTCGCGAGCGAATCCTCCCGATAGGGCACGACGACGAGGTGGACGTAATTCGTCATCAGGCAGTACGCCCAAACCGACAAGCCACTGTATGATATGGCCCTACATTGCCCCCTATTTTCTCATCGCCGCCCGCATCATCGCGCCGCGAACCGCAGCGTGACGGAGCGCTCTCGCCAGCGGCCTGCGGGCGCCAGCGTGAATGCCCCCTCCAGCAGATCGGTCCGGCCCACCACGGCCGCCAGCCCGGGACTCAGCGGTGCCAAGGCATCGCCGAATCCCCCCAGATCGACCTCTACCGCCAGCGGGTCGCGCCCGCCGCGGCGTACGACAGCGAACTCGATGGACCCGTCCGCTTGCCGTTCCAGTCGGCACTTCAGGACGCCTTGGCCGGGCAGCTCCAGCGCGCGGCTGGTCCACCCAGGCCAGCCCGGCGGCAGGTGCGGCTGCAGGCGCAGCTTGCCCGCTGGCAGATCCGGCTGCGCGCCCAGCAGGTATTGCGCCAGCGCCCAGCCGGCCACGCCCGATTCCCACGGCCGCAGCTTGCCGCTCATCGCCTCCGGCCCGTGGTGGTAGTACTCGTTCATGTTGCGGGTGTCCGAGCCGTAGAGCGTGAGCAGCCGCGCCGCGTCGTGCATCTGCGGCCGTTGCGCCCGGCTGAGCGCCTGCAGCAGGTAGCCCGGCTCCATCCCGGCGGCTTCGGGCCGGTCGGGCACCACCCGGATTGGGTTGATCAGGCTGCGCAGCACCGCATCCAGGCAGCCTTGCTGGATGGGACCGAACCGGTCGCCGATGCCAAGATGGAACCAGCGCAGCGAAGGGTCGAAGCATGGCCTCCGGTCCTGCTTGCAGATGGCGAAGTAGCGCCCCTTTTCCACCCAGAGATGCTCTTTCATCGCGGTGAAGGTCCGATCGCGCAGGGCTTGGAACTCGGCCGCATCGGCTTCATGCCCCAGTTCCCGGGCCAGGCGCACCATGAAATCGGCCGCCCCGAGGAACAGGATGTTGGAGTCGGTGAAGTCCTTCTCACCGCCGATCCCGACGATCTGGGTATAGGATTCATCGGTAGGCGAAGCGAGCAGGTGCGTCTCGGGATTGAAGTTTTGGACGCGCAGGTTGTAGGCCAGCCGTGCGTAGAGCGGCGCGACCCGTGCCCGGTCGCCCGTCGCCAAGTAATAGTCGCGTGCCATCAGGATGATGTAGGCGGGCACCTCAGCCCCGCCGTAGCCCTGCCCCGGCTCGGCGGGATGCGTCTGGTTCCAGTTGTTCGGGTCGGGTGGCTCGGGCACCGCCTCGTAGGAGTTCTGGAAGCCCCACTGGTTCTCCATCGCCACGTGGTACGCCAGCGCGCGCCAGGCACGCTCATAGGCCCCCTGTTCGAGGAACAGCCGGAATGAGCCGAACTGGTCGCGCACATAGCACATCGGATACATGTAGGGACTGGCCAGCACCCCGCCGCAGCGGGCCTGGGCCGCCTCGCACACGGCCCCGCAGCCTTGAATCATCTCCAGGATCGGGTCGCTCCGGCCGTCGGTCCGTGCGATCAGTGGCGGGGGCATGAACCGCTTGCACTCGGCAATCACCTTGGCGCCGCTGCGGCCCTGCCAGGCCGCCAGGAGCCGCCGCGTCCCGGCCTCGCTTCCGCCTGTGACCAGCCAGAGGTTGAGAACCCGTTGCCGGCCAGGCTCTATCTCGCCCAGCTCAACCCGGAATCCATTCTCATCGGCTGCGACCTGGGCCTCTCCGCCTTCCACTGTTACCGCGGTTGCCAGGAAGCGGGCCGGGTGATCCATGACCTGGCACATCGGCTGGCTGGTCCACTCGGTGTAGAGCCGCCGCCGGGCGCCCTTGAGCAGGATAGTCCCCTGCGCCGCGTCCACCTGCAGCATCGCCTCGGCCGCCACGTGCCCCTGCCGCTCTTTTTCGCCCCATCCCCGATCTTCTTTGGCTGCATTGCGCGGGTCGGCTGCCACCGGGATGCGCAGCACCACCGGGCCGCCCATTCCCGCTGCGCCGGCTGTCAGGACCGCCCGGCGCAGCCAGACCGTCTCCTGTGGATGTATCACTTCGCGCAACTCCAGACGCACCTGCGGCGTTTCGGCACAGACCCCCCAGAAGGGCAAGTCCGGCTCGGGCGGAAGGATGTCTTCACGGGTCCATGCTTCGGGCCGACCGCCAATCTCGGGCAGGATTTCCCAGCCGAATCCGAGGTTAGCGTTGCCGTAATGCGGCCCGACCACCCAAGCTACCTGGCTCAGCGGTGCCGAGCCAGCCACGTCGGACTTCCACTCGCGGGTCAAGCCTGCGCCCAGCGCTACCACCCCGTACATCCGGCCGTTGCCAACCAGGTAGCCCCCGCGCCAGGGCTTGACCCCTTCCGGGACATCTATCCGGACGCCTCCGGCCGGTCCCCCCTGCGCTGCGGCCGGATTCTGCAAACCCGCCCAAGCCGCCCCCAGCAGCAGCCAAGCCATGGCCTTCTTGTGCATCCTCATCGCCCCGCCCTTTCCGCATCCGCGCCGTGGTCACGGGCATCCGCGCCCGGCCCGGCACCGGACGCCGTCGCCACTTCGCCGGTACAATAATTAGCCACACCTGATATCGCTTCAGCGCCTGAATGGTGGTTTCGAGCCTTTTTGCGGAAGCATTGAGCAAGTGCATACCACCGATGACGGCGTGGAACTGCGTCGTGCCGATGAGTGCGGCGACATAGTCCAACTTGTTGACGACTCCCGAATGAGCGCGACCCAACAGTACAACGATTCCCTCGGGCAAGGCAAACGTATCTGAATCCCCAGCAATTGCACAAGGAAGGTCAGATTGACAGCGGCGATGTATCGCTTCGACCTGATTGAGGCTTACCTTGACCGGTCTTTCTTGAGGAGGCTGAGTGCGTTCCGTCGCAATGTGGCGAGATTCTGGGCCGCGTATTTGGTTCTGGCGCGGCTGTCGTCTTCTCGGAAGGTAACGTCCAGGTTCCAGTGGAGAGAATTTTCGACTCCCCAATGTCCGCGGATTGCTTCTCCGAATCGTTTTTGCGTTGAGGGGGAGGCTGCTTAGATAGTGGCGGCGTTCGATGATGCTTTTGGCCATTGATGTTTAACACATTCTCTTACGTCCTCTATCGGCTTTCGTCTCCTGCCTCGCTTGCCTGGGGCCAAGCTGCAGCCGGGCAGGGACCCCAACCGCGCGAGAGATGCGGGGGCGCCGCATGGCCTCCCCCTGAGCGTCTTTCGTCGCCGGATGCGCTTGACGGCAGCATCGTCTTCCTAGTTACGGCTTGGGGAGCGGGATAGACCCGCCTTCAGTGCGTTTCGCGGGGGTTCGTCCCTAAGGCAGCTCTTCCCCCTGTTCTGGGCATCGGGCGAAGGGGAGTATCATCGTCACGGGAGAGGCCGTGCTTCTTGCCGATGGGAACCTCACATTTCAGTCCCTTCGGGAAGGTTCCAGGTGGCTCCGGGTGTT
Organism: Candidatus Hydrogenedentales bacterium; assembly: GCA_041859475.1. Lineage (GTDB taxonomy): Bacteria > Hydrogenedentota > Hydrogenedentia > Hydrogenedentales > SLHB01 > JAIBAQ01. The sequence continues at coordinate 683 of JBHEKO010000093.1, read as the reverse complement.
GGTTTTCTGTATGATATGGACCTTAGCCGGTAGTTTTTGCGCGGCTGCACGCGCGGGTTGTTCGTGTCCATATACCGTTGTTTAGGACAGGTGAGGTAGCCATGGAGTCCAGTGGGAATCCGTCGTCTGGCGAGGGCAGTGACCCGGGCAGTATGAATTTGGCGTTCATTGAGAGCCTTTACGAGGAGTATCTTCGCGATCCCAACTCGGTCGCCGAAGAATGGCGCGAGTACTTCCGAAGCGAGAATGGGAGCACGCCCGCCGCGGCGGCGGCGCCCCATGAGCCGATCGTTGCCGCATCCTATTCCGGCGACAAGAATCCAGTGTTGGACGACGCGCGCAAGCGGACCCAGAACTGCAACGTGTGCGGCCGCAATCTCGAGATCACCGCGCTTCAGTACCAAGTGGACATGTTGATCCGCAACTACCGGATCATGGGGCACAAGATCGCGCGTATCGACCCGCTGGGCATGCCGCGCCCCCGGCAACCCGAACTGGACCCGGCCTATCTCGGATTCAAGCCCGAGGACATGGACATCCCCTTCCTGGCGGGACCGCTTTCCACCACGGGGATGTTGCCGCTGCGCCAGATTATTCAGCGCCTTCGCAGCACCTATTGCCGATCCATCGGCGTGCAGTTTATGCACATCGACGACCTGTCGATACGGCAGTGGCTGTGCGAC
>JBHEKO010000615.1:0-12388 GCA_041859475.1 Candidatus Hydrogenedentales bacterium | reverse complement strand
ATCTGTGGATGAACTTCTTAGCCGGAAGAAAAGAAAGAAAGCAGCAAGTGATTCATCCACAGATTACACAGATGCCACAGATGAAGAGAAGGTCCACCAGTCCTCGGAGCGCGCTACCACCGTCACCCAACCGCACCCGCGCGTCGCAGGTGTTCGCCACGCGGTTGCCGTTCGCCGCCAGCACCGACACCGGCTGGCCCCGTCCATTGTTCTCGTACGACCACACCCGTCCACCAGGCGCGGTGGTCAGGGCAATCGAATTGAGAGTTTGCCACCCCTAGCTAGACTTGCGGGTCCGTGCCCCCCTGTCGCTCCGAATCGCCCGCGGCGTTCCCCGATGATTGGTCTATGTAGACATCCCAGGCGGTGCACAGATGGTCTCGCAGGATCTGCGGCCATAGCATCGTTCTCATCCACGGATCTGCTGGGAGACGGTATCGGATTCGTGCACTCGGCTATGACCTTCAGGGATTGACCCTGCGCCTTTTTCCTGCAAATGCCCTGCCCACAAGAAACCCTTGACGACCGACCATCCGGTATGTTGGAATGGTGGATAGCTGTATAGGTGTTTCTTCCGGCCGTTATTTGAAACTCGTGGGTAACGGAAGATGTCCCAAGAAACGTTGCGTCGTCGTCTTTCCGCGATGGATGCTTTCTTTCTCTACATAGAGACGGAAGAGCAACCCATGAACGTGGGCTGTGTCGACCTCTTTGAGGGCAAGATTCGCTTTGCGCAGTTTGTCCGCAACATCGAATCTCGTCTGCACCTGATCCCGCGTTACCGGCAGATTGTGATGCCTGCCCCGCTGAATTTGGGTATGCCGACGTGGGAATTCGATCCCAATTTCGATATCCGCAATCACATCAAGCGGGTGAAGCTTGCCGCCCCCGGCTCCGAAGACCGGTTTCATGAATTGGCGGGCGAACTCTTCTCGGGAACCTTGTCGCGCGATAAGCCCCTTTGGGAAATCTATCTGGTCGAAGGCTTGGCTGGGAAACGCACGGGCATGGTCGCCAAGGTGCATCATTGCATGATTGACGGCATCGCCGGCGTCGGCTTGATGAACATCATCTTCGACGCGTGGCCCAATCCCGAGAAGACCCGCAAGAAACCGTACAAACCCGCCCCCCTTCCTTCCGCGGCGCAGCTTCTCTATGACGCCCTATGGGACGGGGTAAGCGAGAGCCTGGAGCATTGGTCCAAATTCCAGAAGTGCCTCGCCGAATATGGGGGAGGAAAGGACCTCAAGGAGGTCTTGTCCGGCGTGAAGGAATTCGGGTTGACGATGAAAGATTTCCTGTCGCCCATTACGCGCTTTCCATTCAACAGGCCCTTTAATGGCAAGCGAATCGTCGTGGGCCGCAGCTTCTCTTTTGCCGAGGCCAGGGAAATTCGAAGCGTCTGCGGCGGAACCGTCAACGACGTAGCCTTAACGATAGTCAGTGGAACCGTCCAGCGCTACCTCGAAATGCACGGCGAACCTCTGCGTAAGCAGACCGTCCGCATCCTGGTTCCGGTCAACATTCGTCAGGAAGATGAGCGCGGGGAGATGGGCAACCGGATCTCCTTCCTGCCCGTCGATGTGCCCCTCGACATTCTGGACCCGGTCGAGCGGCTGCGCATCATCGCCGAGACGACGCAGCACCTGAAAGAGTCCAAGGTAATCGAGGCAATCAGCTTGATGTTCAATGCCTTGCAGGGAGCGCCATCGCTCCTGCAAACGCTGGCATTGACCAATGCAGCATCTTCGAGCGGGCAGTATTTGCTTGGCCTCATGGCTCAGGTTCCTCCATCGCACCTGATTTGCACGAATGTACCGGGTCCCCAGATTCCTCTTTACTCGATTGGGCATCAGTTGCTGTCTCATTATTCGTTGCTTCCGGTCGCGCTGGAAATGGGAATTAGCTGCGCGGTGACGAGTTACGATCAGCGCCTCTACATTTCCATTATCACCGACGCGCAAGCCGCGCCCGATGCCGACAGGTTGATGGAATTCATCGCGGACAGTTTTCACGAATTGCGCGTTGCCGCCGAGGTCAAAGAACGGCATTACGTGGAGATTCCACGGGCTTTCAGGCCCGCTGCACACGCCGTCACACGAACCGCCGCGCATGCAGCTACGCCAGTACCGGTGGGCCGCCAAGCAGTGGTCTGACCGAAACACGAAGCGCCGCGACGGTAGTCGAGCTTACCATTCGCGGCGCCTATGAATTACATCAGGGGCGGCTGATTCTCGTTGACCTTGATGGCGGGCTTTTTCGTTTTGGCTTTCGCTTTGACCTTGGCCTTCGCCTTCGCCTTGGCTTTCGCGGGCTTCGCCTTCGGCTTTGCTTTCGCCGCCTCTTCGTCCTGAACGCGCTTGAGGTATTCGGAAATCAGATCGAAGCTGCGGTCCATCGTCTTTTTGAAATCGTTCCTGCTGCGATTGACAGTCTTAATCCATTCCTCTACGACCTTCTTGCCCTCTTTCGGCATCCAGTTGGATTTGACGGTCAGTTCCTCAATCAGCTTCTCCGTTTGCACTTGAAGCACGGAGAACACGCGAATGGTGTTGTCGAAGGTCGTCTTCTGGAAATCCACCAGATTCAGGGCCAGCTTTGTCGCTCTCCGGACTGTGCCGTCGCCCAACGCTTTGACTTTCTTCTGCACCGCTTTCTTCTGCTTCTTTGCCGTGAACATTGGAATAATCACCCCCATTTTTGTTGCCGATCCGCTCTTACCACTTCGTGACTTGCGCTTCACTTCCGCCATAACCGCGAACCTCCTTTCACAGACTCAGGGGCCTCCCTGTCCGGGAAAAGTATAGCACAGAATCTGGCACTTCAGCGGGCGTATCTTCGGGGTATGTGGTGTTATTTAGGCAACGGGGGAGCATCGGACGGCTCCTGCAATAGGGACGCAAGGACCTCTCCCACACGCGCGTGCCCCTCGGCGGAAAAGTGCACGCCGTCCACGAACATCGCGGGGCCTGCCTTCAATCGCTCCGCAAGATCAACCCAAGGTATTCCACGTTGCGTCAGCGCGGATTTGATTTCATCTACCGGCCCGTTTGCCGATGAGGCTTCCAACACAGGCGACAGGACCACCAGGATTCGCGTCGCATGCGAAAGGGCGCTTTTGAGATTGACCAACGCATCGACGTTTATAGTGACTGCCTCAAGCTCGGTCAGGCCGGGGGTCTTGGATTTGGTGATGGAAGAAGGCTTAAGCAGGCGGTATCCGGTTCGTCGATACAGTTCGATTTGCGCACCCTCCAGCGCAACGCAAAGCGCCAGTGCAGGAGTGGACTTGGGGAACGCCGCGCTGTCTCGACTCAGTGTTACCACCGGCGGACGCACGAAATCGCGAGGTATCGCATACACGAGGATGATATCGGATTCGAGGCCCATGAGACGGCTTTGGCACAGCTTGGCCATTTGCCCGACAGAGTACCCGTTGACTCCCGCGTTGATAACCTCTGTGCCGGGCACGGTTCGCTCTATTGCCGAGGTAAAAAGTTCATTTTGACAAAGCCTGATGCCTCCCCAGGTAACCGAATCTCCCAGGACAAGAATGCGCTTCACCGCTGGGTTCTTCGCGGCGAATGGCCGCGAATCGCGGACTCCCCAGCGATTAACGGTGATCGTATTGGTGAAGTACCGGACTCGTTGATCTGGCCGAAGCCGGTATCCGCACGCTTCATCGTCGTCATACAAAATGGGGGAGCCCAAGCCCAGCCCGCGAAGCGCAACTTCCGTGAGCACTAGCGTCAGGACTGCTATGAGCAGTGCCGCGCAGACCCCGCGGCACGCGCGCGACAAAACGCCGCCCCCAACGCGGATTGCTGGGGGCGGCGTGACTTCGTCATTGGGCGCGGTGCTGTTCATAGTCAGCGTGTGCGTCTCAGCCCTTCAATACGGTCGCATGCGGCAACTGATATCTGGAACGTTCCACGACTCCGACACCGGACGGAGTCGCCGGCGCGAGGCGAATTGTGTAGTCCCACGGAGCCGGTTCAAGGAGATACTGCGGTAACGTAGCGGGCCCGCAACTGCCATTACCGAGGCCCGAAGTCGCCCAATCCAAGTGAACGGTGATCGTGTCCGAAGGCATTAGGTCGAAGGGATGCGCGGCCTCCGTCAACGATTCGGTTGTAAACGGATGCGCGGTGAATTGAAACGCCGGCACGCCAATCGCGGAAAGGCCGAGGTACGTCTCATCGGTAAAGGTGGCCCATACGACGTCCGTTCGGTTTCCGTATTCCTGCGGGCGGGCATATGGCAGATTCTCCGGGGCGACGATCTCCTCGAATACGCCCACGGGCGCCCCCTGTTTTCGGTCCGAGTACGACTCGTGTGGCCCCCGACCGTACCAAGTCGCGTACGAGAATCGCTTGGGAAGAGTCAGGCTCAATCCGATCCTCGGCAGATCCGCCAACTGGCCTTCGGGATTCCCCTCGAAGCGCAGAGCGACTTCGCCGGTCCCGTAGATGACGTACGTCATCACGCAGCGGAACTGCCCCTTGGCCTTGGCCCCTTTCAGGGTCATCTCGACCACGCCGCGCACTTCCTCCGGAGATGGTTGGACGAAATAAACGGTGGTCACTTCTTTCAACATTTGATGGTAGCCGGAGTCGCGCCAACGTTTCTCCGCCCCGCTTATACGGTCGTTGTCGGTGGGCGCTCGCCAGAAGGACGGCGAAGGCCCCTTAGCCAACAACTCGGTATCTCCAACTCGCCAAGATCGCAAGCTTCCACGCAATTGATCGAACGTCATTTTGAAATCTTGTCCTTCGACGAAGGTGAACCCCTCCGCCTCGCGAAGGCTCAGGGAGGGGATTTCGCAATTGGTCATGAGAATGTGTATATCGGGATTGGGCAGCTCGAACTGCGCCCAGGCTACCTCGTGACCGGCATTGGCCCACGTTGACGGTTGGGACAGAATGAACCGCACGGTAAGGTCGTGCTTCAGAGCCGGTGTTTTCGGCAAGTCTCCAAAAGGAAGCGTAATTCGGGTCTTCGCGCCCGGCGCTGTATCCAATGCAGGCACGACTCCTTGGGCAAGGACCCCCTCATCGGTACTCACAAGCCACTCGCACGTAAGATAGGAGAGGTCGAGGAAATGGTGGCGGTTGGTAATCTCAAGCATCCCCGTCTTTGCGTCGAGCAATTCCAACGCAACAGGCTCGAGAATCTTCTTGTACTCCCAAAGCGCTGGATGTGGCGTGCGGTCGGAGGCGACAAGACCGTTGAAGCAGAACGTCCCGTCGCTTGGGTTTTCCCCCAAGTCGCCGCCGTACGCGAACCATTCGCGCGCTTCCACCGTGAATTCATTCAGGTCGAGCCACAGCAACGCATCCTTGGGCTTGCGGGTTGCGCCGTTATTGAGTTCGTCTTCCGAAAGGGCGTACCCATACATCCTGACATCGTCTATCGCGCCACGCATGGTGCGAAGCAGCTCCGGATTCCGACCGATGAATACCGGATGCGGACTGAAGTCCATCGTCCCTTCGTGGCGCTTTTCCGCCACGAACTTGCCATCGAGGAACAAGCGCAAGGTTTCGCCGTCGTAAGTTCCGGCAATGTGGTGCCAAACGCCGAGCCAGTTCTCGGGGACGGGAGCGGAAACGACTACGGCGCTTCCATCGTGGATATGGAAATCCAATGTCTTGGGCCCGAGTTGTTGTAGCGCGAATTGCTGATTACCCTTCGTGACAAAGGGATTCAGGCCAGCTTCCTCCGTGGGGCACACCCACGCTTCGAGCGTGATGCCACGGCCAGCGAGGTTAAGCTCGGGCAGAGAAGGAATGACCACGTAGCCGTTCGCAAGGCCTTTCTCGCGATGGCCTTTCGACACCTTTCCGACGGCAAAGGCGGGGCGGTCGGGGTGGGCCAGATCGGGAGTCATCATGATTGAGCGCTGGCGCAGACCTTGGTCGACCCAATCCCAGATGAACCCCCCTTGAAGGCGCTTGTATTTTCGGATGGCCTCCCAGTATTCCTTCAGATTCCCGGTGCTGTTTCCCATCGAATGCGCGTATTCGCACATAATCACGGGCCGATGCTCCGCCTTGTTCTCCGCCAGTTCGATGATGTAATCGACCGGAGGATACATCGGGGCGAGCATATCCACGCACGGGGCATCATCGGCGGGATGGTAGTGGATGAGCCGGGTGGGCTCGTGCTCGCGAATCCACGCCGAGCACGCGTCGTGATTGGGACCGTACCCGGACTCATTGCCCAACGACCAGATAATCACGCTCGGATGGTTCTTGTCGCGTTCGACCATCCGGGACGTGCGGTCGATGAATGCGTCGCACCACTCCGGATCGTCCGTGAACATGCTCCAAAATGCATGCGACTCGATGTCGGCCTCGTCGCACACGTAGATTCCGTACTCGTCGCAGAGGTCCAACCAACGCGGGTCGTTGGGATAGTGCGAGGTGCGCACGGCATTGATGTTGAATTGCTTCATGAGCAGGATGTCTTGAAGCATCAAGTCGATCGAAGGAACCTTGCCATGGTCGGGATCGTGATCGTGGCGATTCACGCCTCGAATCTCGATCGGCACTCCGTTCACGCAAAGCTGTTCGTCCTTCAACTCGACCCTTCGGAATCCGATCCTGCAACTCCGATTGTCGATGGGCTTTCCAGCTTTGTCGGCAAGAGTCACCACAAGCGAATAGAGATTCGGGGTTTCCGCAGTCCACTTCAGCGGATTGGCGACGCTAGCCGTCGCTTCCAGAACCGCCTCATCGCCAGGCTTGAGACTCAACTTTCCCAATTGAATGCACGCCAACTTGCGCCCGTTGACATCGAGCACCTCGGCCTTGGCCGTAAGTGCATCCGCCGGCTCGCTCCCGGAGTTGCGGATATGGGTCCTCACGTAAAGGGTCGAGTTCTCGTACTGCGCGTCCAGCTCGGTTCGTACCGCGAAGTCCCTAATGTGCGCCGGGGCGGTCGCGAACAGAAGCACCTCTCGATGAATCCCGCTGAAACGCCACTGATCCTGATCTTCCAGATAGCTCCCGTCGCAGAATCGCAAAACGCGGGCCGCGATGCGATTAGTGCCCGCGTGAACGTATGGCGTAATGTCGAATTCGGCGGGCGTCATGCTCTCTTGGCTGTACCCAACATACTGTCCGTTAATCCATAGGTAGAGCGCCGACTGAACGCCTCCAAAGTGGATGAAGATGCGCCGCCCATCCCACGACTCGGGAATGTCGAAGTCGCGCACGTAGGAACCGGTAGGGTTCCAATCGGGATTCGTGTGCGGCGGCTGCGCGGGCGCGGACAGGTTCCCGAGGTTCACGTAAACCGGCGCTTCATACCCCTGCATCTGCCAGTTCCCAGGCACCGTAATGTCGGCCCAGGAATCGACGTTGAAGTCCATCTTGTGGAAGTCTTCCGGCGCGTCCGAAGGCTTCTCCGCCCAGTGAAAACTCCAGGAGCCGTCCAGACTCTGCACAAAAGGACTCTCCTCCCGAATGCCTTCAATGGCCGAAGAGCGGTCCGGAAATGGAAAGGATGTGGCGCGAGGCGCTTCTTTGTTGATTCCGAAGACTTTGGGATCTTCATACTCCTTGGCTTTCTCGACCGGAGTGGCTCCCAACACTGCGCGAAGAACCATAAGCGAATTTATCACGATACTACCCCGTTAATCCCCTGCATCGAGTCTCAGCCCGATGTCGTTCTGGCTTGTCTCCAATAGTCGAGCAAATCCTGAAGCATCTGCTCGAACGTCACTTCCGGAACCCACCCCGTCGCGCGGGTAATAAGGTCGTGAGAACCTGCGACCACCGGTATATCGACGGGGCGCAGCCGCTCGGGATCCACTTGCACCGAAATGCGGACGTTCGAACGCGCCAATAACATATCCAGCGCCTCGCGAACCGTGTGCGCCTTTCCCGAACAGATATTGTACGCTTCGCCGGCCTCGCCCTTCACCGCCAGTGCCTCGTAGGCCCGCACGACGTCCCTCACATGGAGGAAATCCCTCGCCGCATCTAAGTTCCCCACGTGAATGGCCGGCTCGGCAAGCCCCGCCTCGATATCTGCTATCTGCTTCGCCAGACTCGGCAGCACGAAGGTATCCGGCTGGCGCGGGCCCGAGTGATTGAACGGGCGCGCCCGGACAATCTCTGCTTGCTCGCTTCGGTACAGATACTCGCAATACGCGTCTCCTGCCGCCTTGGAAATCGCGTAGGGTTCGCGCGGCGAGATTCGGTGCGATTCCTCAATAGGCAGAGTGTCGGGAACTCCATAGATCGCCGCGCTACTCACAAAGAGGAAGCGTGCGCCTGGAATGAATTCGCGCATGGAAGACGCGAGATTCACGGTGCCTTCCACATTCACTCGCATGGTGGCCTCGGGATTGCGCGAGGAGAACGGCACAAACGTCATCGCCGCCAAGTGAAAGACATGTGTGGCGTCATGCGCCCACTCCATGAGTTCGCGCACCTGGAGCGGATTGGCAATGTCGCAGGGACGCGCATCCGCCGTACCAGGCGCATCCGGATTCACGGCGCGGCGGATAGCCCATCCAGTGGTCTTCAACCAGTCGCACAGGTAGGCGCCGGCGAATCCACTTGCCCCCGTCACAAGCGCAACTTTGCTCATCTACACAGTGTCCTCACGTCGCCGCTCTGCCAATGCTGAAGTGTGTGAATCCCAGCCCTTCAAGCGTCTTTGCCGTATAGAGGTTCCTTCCGTCAAAAACGGTGCGCTCTTTCATAAGCGTCGCCATGCGCTCGTAGTCGGGACGCCGGAACTCATTCCACTCGGTTACGACGACCAAGCCGTCTGCATTCTCCAAGGCCGCGTAGTTCTTGGGCGCAATCTGAATACGTTGGCCATAATGGGCGCGCAGTCCCGCCTCTGCGACCGGGTCATACACGACGACCGTGGCCTTGGCGTCCAGCAGCGCATCAATTACGCGCAACGCCGGGCCGCTCCGGAGGTCGTCCGTGCGCGGTTTGAAGCTCGCTCCCCAGATTGCGATACGCTTATGAGCGATTTCCTTGCCGTAATGACTGAGGATTGTCTCGACGAACCGCGCCTGCTGCTCGGCATTCACGGTCGTGATTGCGTCAAGCATGTGGCTCTCGATTCCTTTGGCCCGGGCCAAACTCGAACAAGCCATCACGTCCTTCGGAATACACGACCCTCCAAAACCCAATCCGGGGAATAGGTAGGAAGCTCCGATGCGGCTGTCCGAGCTGAGACCCTCGCGGACCTCGCTGATGTCCGCGCCGTATGCCGCGCAGATTGTCGCCATCTCGTTCATATAGGAAATTCGTGCCGCGAGCATTCCGTTCACCGCGTACTTGACCATCTCGGCGCTTCGAATGCTCATGTTCAAGAGTGGCTTACCCGTCCTCAAGAACGGAGCGTATAGTTCTTTCATGATCTCCTGTACGCGCACATCTTCGCATCCGATGACGATCCGGTCGGGGCGCATGAAATCGTCGACCGCCGAACCTTGCCGTAGAAACTCGGGATTCACCACCACGTCAAACGGGTGTTTTGTGATGGCAGCCAGACGCTCTTTCAATTTCTCGGTCGTGCCCATCGGGCACGTGCTCTTCAACACAATGATGCAGTACCCGCCCATGGCGCGGCCCACTTGCTCCACGGCCTCGAACACACTCGACGTGTCCGCGCTTCCATCGGGCAAGCCCGGCGTTCCAATACAGATGAACGCCAGCAGTACGTTTGGGATGGTCGCCTCTAGGCAGGTCGAAAAGTGCAACCGTTCCTCTTCTACGTTTCGGGCGAGAAGCTCCTCCAGGCCCGGCTCGTAAAACGGCGTCTTTCCACTGTTCAACCCCGCGATCTTGGCCTCATCGACATCGACGCAGGTTACGTTGTGCCCCGTGTCTGCCAACCCCGTCCCTACGACGAGTCCCACATGTCCTGTACCAACCACTGCAATTCGCATACGTGTTGTCGCCTATTTGTATCCGAGCGATTCCAATTGTTCGTTGTGCTCGGTCTGGTCCGCGTTGACTTCCGGCGCGACAGCGCCCCCTTGGACAAACTGCTGCATCTCCGTAACGATACCCGAAAGCGTCTGCTCATAATCCTTGCTTTGACCCGCAATGTTTGTCGCCTCGCCCGGGTCCGCAACCAAATCGTACAGTTCAACCGGCTTGTACTTCCGCTTGTTCTCGGGATTCGCAAGAATGAGTTTCTCGGTCATGGTCCGTGCCGCGCGAAGCAGTATGCCTTCAAAGTCGAGGTGCCCATACACATACCCGATGTTTCCTTCGGCCAAGCCGGAAAGATCACTCTTGAAGAGCGACTCACCTTGCATGGCCTCCACCTTCGGCAATCCCGCGACTTCAAGTACCGTGGGCGCAATGTCCAACAAGCGCGAAAGGCCCGTCGTCTCGCTGCCCGCCAATTGATTGCCCGGCAGTTTGACGATTAGCGGTACGGCGATCTGTTCGTCGTAAAGGCTCAACCCATGCCACCAACCTTGGTGTTCGTAGAATTCTTCGCCATGGTCAGCCACAAAAACGATTACCGAGTTGTCGTAGACGCCGAAGGCCTTTAATCCCTCCAGCAGGCGTTGGTAGTGCCCATCGAAGTACTCAATCTCTCCATTGTAGAGATCTTTGAACAAAGCCAAATACTTCTCTGGATTTGGATTCGGCATGCGGGCCCGAGCATATCCAACGCCGGGATTCTCATGATCCATGTACGGATCGTGCGGGTCCATATAGTGTAGAAAGAGAATGAAAGGCCGGTCTTTCGGGCGGCTATCGCTCTTCAACCACTCCAACGCCTTGTCCGTCACGACCTCGGCAGGCTGGTAGAAGTCGGTTACCCAGATCTTCCCGCCGGTCTTCTTCTCGACCACTTTCTGGTACACGCGCCGCACCACTTGGTACAGGGTAAGTTTTTCGACTGATTCCGTCGCTCCCAGAAGGAAATGCGGTTTCAGGTACGTGTAGTCGTCAAAACCCTGCCCATAGTTGTAGGCATCGGCGATGTTCGGGTTATTCGCAAAACCCTGCGTGAAGTACCCGGCTTCCCGGAGCACTTCAGGGAACGTCGTCACCTCATCCGGAAGCATCGAGTCTTTGTGAATTGCCGAGTGAGTCTCCGGGTAGAGCCCCGAGAAGATTGTCGCGAACGACGCCTTGGTCCAGGATGACTGGGCGAACGTGTTGCGAAACAGAACGGAATCCTGCCTGAATGCATCGATCGCAGGCGTGCGCGCTACCGCAGCTTCCCCGGAATAGACCTGAAGATAGTCTGCCCGGAGCGTGTCCACGGCAACCAGGATGATGTTGGGCCCCCGGGCTTTGTTTGCTGTCTGAACAGACGCGGCCCCTGAAGGGTCATGCTGAGAAGCCACCGCAACCCCACATGCCACAAGCAATCCGTAGAAGCCCCCAGCACACAACGCAATTCGCCAGCGACCGCCGCCAATCGCCGTAAACAGCATCAGGGCGACAATTGCAGCGGCAATGCCAATTCCCAGCGATGCGCCAAGTAATTCCGCGTTTTGTGTCAGGGACAGCGGATGCTCACCCAGCACGTCGCGAAAGATTCTGAACCGGCCGATTACAAGCGTGCCTACCGTCATCGTCGCTCCCAAGCTCAAGGCGAGAGTCCAAGTTGGACGCGGAAATTTGTCGCGAACCAAGGCAAGGAAAGCCAGTCCGCCTGTTAGCCCGAGTCCAACGCCAACAAACAACAGGCCATAGACAAGCGGACCCCACCAGAGAATTGCCTCCTCTTTCAGTCCTGGAAGGCGATACGCGAGCCACGCTGCCTCACCAAGCCCAATTGACGCGCCAGCCAGAAGACCCGAAGCGAGCCCCGGCACGACGCAGTCGAGCAGCTTGCCCCGATACGATCGTATGTCTTCCGAGGAAAGATTGAAGCGTACATCCACAGCGTTCACCTCGGACTTCGCCGCGGCCACGCGCGCCTGAATTTCCTCGCGATTCGGCTTCTTGCCCAAGAGATAAACCGCCGTGCCAATAACAAATGGCACGACATCGCCGGCCCACCAACCTAGGTGCGCCATCAACAGGGAGGCAACCGCGCCGCTCTTGGCGCTAAGCAACGCCACGTAGATGATCTCGCGAATCCCTTCACCGCCCACCGACGGCCCGAGCACCGTGCCGTATATCATCAGCGGCGTCGCGAACAGGATATCCGTCATCGTTGTGTTCTCCGCCCGAATCGCCGTCATCGTGCAGAAGAAAACGAGACAGGTCGCGAAATGCACGCAGATCCCCAACAGGACGGCGAGGATAAGCTGCGCACGATTGCCGCTATACGCCGATACCGCCGCGCCGATTCGGTCGACCTTCGACCGGATTGCGCCTGGCGTCGGCAGCACCGAGACAACGACTTGAATGACGCGCGGGTTCAAGAGGGCCACGAACGA
>JBHEKO010000350.1:0-7204 GCA_041859475.1 Candidatus Hydrogenedentales bacterium | reverse complement strand
GAACTGTACTTGCCGCGCTGGAAATCCGCGTCCGCTTTCGATCTCACGAAGGCGCTCGTCGCCATGGGCATGCCCCTCGTGTTCGACCCGGACAAAACGGACCTCTCCGGGGTGAATGCAACGGAGAAGCTCTTCCTAAGCGCCGTACTTCAGAGCGTATTCATCGACGTAAGCGAAGAAGGGACGGAAGCCGCCGCCGCGACCGCCGGCGTGGCACCGACGGCGGCTGCGGTGGCCCCGCCGACCGGCCCGGTCGTCTTCCGCGCCGACCATCCGTTCCTCTATTTCATCGTGCATCAAACCAAGCCGATTCTCTTCATGGGCCGCGTGGTGAATCCCTCGCAGTGAATGTGGTCTGCACCGTGTGTTCCTCTCCTGAGCCTGTCGATTAAGGTTTTGCGGCCTGTTTTGCGATCTTCTCCAGGGCGCGAACTGTCGAATCAAATCCCGTCGCCATGGACTTGGCGGATTGTGTGATTTGTTTTGGGTTGTCGAGTAACTTCGGCATCAGTTTTTCGTGGAGTTCTTCACAGCGCTTTATCTCCTTGTCGTTCAGGCCGAAGCTGTCCATGAGGTCGCGCTCTTGCTTCGGTAGTCCGTTGCTGAACTCTTCCGCAATCTTCTTGCGCTCCTCGGCGCTCAGCTTAGTCAGTGTTGGCGCGTTCTTCTGGACCCACGCGCTTATGCGTTTCGCCTCTATCGACGCCGCCTTCGCGTACTCCGCGGCATCCGCAATCTGGGAGGCCGCGGCTTTCGGGTCATGCGCCTTCATCGCACCGGCATACTTCACATAGGCCTCCTGCATCGCGCGCGCATTTTCAACCAACCTGACCGCGGCCGTCGCTTCTTCCCGCGCGCTCTCGTCTTCGATTCGGTCGATCTCCGGGATCTTCAGCGGTATGACCTTAACCTTGCTCTTGTAATTCGGGTCCGGGTCCCAGGCCGACACGTAGATGACGTTTGCCGCCGCGATACAGCCGACCTCGTACACGGCCCCGACAATGCCGACGATTGCCGTCCAGCTTGCGGCAGCCGCAACGGCCGTCCCGGCCATTCCGCATACCCCCGTGGCGCTACTCGTGAAGAGAAGGTCCTCTTTCTCGGTGGGGACCTTGACGTCAAAACCGATGTATTGGGCGGGCGGGACCAGGATTGGGCTCATGGCGGCCCCGGCCTCTGTCGACCACGTGGTCTTTCTGACGCACGAGCCGTTGTTTTCCACAAGTTGGAGCAAGTCCAGTACATCGAGGATGTTTGAGTCTATCCACATGGTTCCGAAGTCCCACAGAAAATCGAAGATGCTGGGTTCCTCAATCCAATTCCAGTCATGAAACCACGTGGTACACACCCACTTGGTCTCATTTGGTCCCAGCGTGAAGGGTATCGTTCCGCTATTGCCTACGGGATCCTCCATGTTCAGATCCCACCGGGGTGTTGCCGGATTGGAATTGAAGTAATTCTCCTTCCACGCAAGGTTGAGGGGATAACTGGTGCTGGGGTTGGGATTCTTGACCTCAAACACAATGTTGTAGAACTCGCCCTTTTCAGGATTGCCCGCGCTCACGGGCCGAGTTGTGAGAATCTGGTTGGGCTCAATGACTTTCAAACCAGTTCCCATGACCGTGCCGCTCACAATCATCGGGTGACGCCGTTCCCAAACCACCGTCTGTGTCCAGTACTTGGCCGCGGGGGTGTAGTTTCCGGCCCCGTCCTTGGCGCGCACCTGAAACGTCTTTGTTGCATGACCTTGATCGGCCACGCCCGCGTCGTAGGAGAAACTCCAATTGGCAGTACCCTGTGTTGTGCTCCACGTGCCGCCAGAAAGACGCCACTCCACGGCGGTCACACCGGACTCCGCGTCGGAGGCGGTTCCACTTAGGGAGACTTGGCCCGAATCGGTGATGGTCACGTTGGGCAAGGTCGTACCCCCATTCGTCACAACGGGGGGATTGGGGTCTGCAATAACCGGTCCCGGCGTGGGCATGACGCGGGCAACGTCCGTCCCCGCGGGACGATATGCGATCATCTGGAAGGTGTGGTCGCCGAGCGCTAGAGGCCCCGGCCGGTTGTAGCGATACACGGTTCCGTCCGTATAGGTCGTGTCGTTCAGAGCGTTCTGCATGTCCAACAACTGACCTGAATCGAACGCGATCTTCACCGACGTAGGAGCGGTGTTGGTGGGATCGGTGAACGTCACTTCGTATACATAGGTTGTTGAAGCATCACCTGGAAAGCCTTGCGCCGGGGTGACCTTGGGATTGCTGAAGGACGGCGCGCGGGAAGGAACCGCGTTAATATGATGATCGGTTGCCACGACCCGCCAGTGGCCTTCCGAGTTATAGGAGCACACGACGTAATAGTCTCCCGGAGCGGCGTTTATTTTGAACTGCCACTGGCACGACTGGGTCGCGCCCGGCGCCCACGTCTCAAAAACATGAGTGCCTGTGAAACACGATGCGCCATTGCTGGACGCCTTGAGATCGACGCGTACGTCATCTCCCCCGGGCACAGCCATAGAGGAATGGGTGTTCTTCAAATTGCAGGTAAGCGTAACAAGATCGCGGTCGTCCGTTGGCTGTGGGCTTACCCCGGGCTGTATCCATATCGCTATGGGATTCGCAGGCGTGTGGGCAAATGTGGACTCGAGCGCCGCAGCCGCCGAGTCGCCACTAAGAGGCTGAAACACCGGCACCTGCCTGGTCCCCATGCTGACCGCCGCGGTTCCGCCGGTATTTACGACTTCAACGGTGTAGACGCCAGCGGATGGGCATTGTTTCGTTGTGTCGAAGTTCTCGGCTTCTCCCGACAGCAGATTGATCTGGCGCGAATCTCGGGCCATCTCGGAGCCGTCCGGACGCTTCCAGATGATATTCACGGAAAGCGACTCGCCCGGCTCATCGAGGGCTACGACGAGCCGGATCGTCAGTGTGACCGAATTCCCCGGAACGGGACCCGCCGGACTCTGCTGCACCCATTGGAGGGTGGCGGCGTGCGCGGAAGGGATTAGCCAGACAAAGCCGAAGACTAGTATCAGGAGAAATCCCGCGAAGTGCCTGCTCAATGCTGACCAAACTGCTCTCATGGTAGTTACCTCTTGAGCGGCTTGCCAGGGATTGCCTGGAAGGCGTTTTCCCTGAATCACGCCGCAGTCACGGACCGGTGCCCAGACTGGTCACTCGCCACTCATCTCCCTTCTTTCCGACATGCACAAAGCGGATGTTCTCGCCTTCCTCCCATCCGCGATACGCCTCTCCGGGCTTCAGTTTGATGCGCAGAGTCACTTTGTATATCTGCAGAACGGCACTCCATTCTTCCTTCCAGTACTCCTCGACTTGAGCGGCATCCATGGACGAGATCGTGTTGAATCCGGTTTTCCACATCGCGCGGGCATTGGCATCGGGGATCATGGCGTCATCCATCAGCGACAGGGCATTGTCCACTTCGCGTGCGCGGAGCAGCGCGAAGAAGCGGACGACGAATTCTCGTTGGTTCGGCGCGGTGATTGCGTTGCCGCTTGCAGTCGGCGGCGGTGGGACTGTGGAAGGAGTGCTGGCCAAGGGGGCGTTGACTGGAGGTGGCGGCTCTGTACGAGCGGGAGGAGGCGCGGCGTCATTACGGCATTGCGACGCGAAAAGACACGCGACTACAACGAATGAGCCCACCGCGCCCTTTGAGAATCCGCCGCGTACCCCTGGGTGGTCCATAAATCCAACCTCCCCGGAATTATTCTGGAAGGTGTTGGGTCTGCTGTCAAGGGGTAACTGCGCCATTCACGGAGCGCACTTGCAGGTGTGGCTGAGTCCGAAGCAAAGTTGCGCCGATGAACCAGCCCGCCGGTCCGATCGCCTTCCGCGCGACTACCCCTTCCTCTATCTCATCGTGCCCCAAAGCAAGCCGATTATTTCCATGGTGCGCGAATCGAGCCCCGCCAGATGACTACGCAACGGATAGCCCTGCGATCAGCTTTGTCTACGAACGTGAACGCTGAGCCACTCGGTGAATGCCTGCCGCCGAAGCAGGCCGGAAGCCACACCAAGAATTATCTGTTCCTGCTCATCGATGTCAGCCTCAATCTCAAACCGGGATAACGCACTACGCAAGCCGCCGATACAACTCGGCGTTCTTCTTCAAGACTTGCTCCGCAGCTGACGCGAAAGCATCGTCTGGCTGGGCAGGCAAATCGTCGACGCTTGCCTGGGCCAAGTCCTCTGGCGCTACATGAAGCTCCTGAGCCATGCGCTTGAGTTGCTCCAATCTCTCGCCGCTTAGATTGATGGTGAGGGTGTTCATGATTGTCTCCTCTGGCAAGAATAGCACCAGTCGAAACGGACGCCAAACATCTGTTCGTGAGGAATCCTGGTTGGCGTGTTCAACTCGCGGTGAGTAGCCGCTTCTTCACCGCTTTGTACAGCAGCGCAATCCCCAACCCCGCCAAGAACCCGCCCGCGTGCGCCGCGTACGCGACGCGCCCCGCCACACTCGGGACACTGCATTTCCGGCGCATGGGCGTCGCGCCGGGGCGACGAAACGCGCCGCAGCGAGGCGTTCGGCACGTCGGCATGCTCCTCCACGTACCGCTGCAGAAAATCGCCCAACTCCCGCTCGTCAAACCAAAGCCCCTTGCACGCTTCGCATGCGTCGACGATCATATCGTGATAGCGCTTCCGCCGAAGCGCCTCGTCGCAGGTTGGACACTTCGTACGCGCCACGCTCCCTCGCGCTTACATTGTGTAGTAATGCTTCTCGTCTGCGCCGCGCCATTTGACCTCCGCGTCGAACAGCACCGAACCGGAACAGATATCGCTGGACTTCAAGGCTGGATTCAATTTGCGGAGCTTCTCAACCATGGCGTCCGGACGCTCTGGGGCCAAGAACTTGGCTACCTCGTGAATGTCATATTCGTTGGTTTCGGCGCCTGCCCAATCGTCGCCCATGTGCTTGGAAATATCTCCCTCGTCCAAGTTGATGGTCTTCTTCCCGTTCTGGTAGTCCAAGTGGTTGCCGTTCAATCTGAACCGCCATTCGACTATGTAAGCGACCTTGTATTTGGTAAGTTCGTTCGCGGGCACCGGTTCGGTCTCCGGCTCTAAATAGCCTTTGCTAACGGGACCCGACATGTCGTCTTCACGAATCGTCAAGATCTGCGACTTTGGCTCGAAGGTACAGGCATACTCAACGTAGAAAAGGCGGTGCGCATTGGATCCCCGCGTGTCGCGAAAGACTTGTTTCCAGCGTCCATGGTCCTTGAGGAGAAGGAGATGCGTCTGCATGCTGTAGATACCTTGCCCCAGTGGTAGCGTGTCCCACGAAACGTGAAGGAACCGGCCTTCCTCGAGCCACTCAAAACCGAGCGTGCTCTCATCAAAGCCTATTGTCTCCTCGCCACTTCCTTCTTTACCTTCCAGAAGCCGCGCCAGAAAAATAGGCTCGGGGCTGACTTCAATCTGTAGCGAGAACTCGTAGTGACGGAAACGCTCTTGATCGCAAGGAATCTCCGTCTTTAGGACTCTGCATGGCAATTGAACCGTGCTAATGCGTTTGATTGCTGAATACACGTTGTTGCACTCGATGGGTACGCCGCTACTCGGGATCTCTCGAATTTGCAGCAACCTCGGTAGCGCTTCTTTTGCCGCAGGACCCATGGCACAGAGGGCCTCAATGGCAGACTTGCTGGCCGCAGCCTTCGGATCGTCAAGTAGGCGAATGAGTGCGGGGACCGCAATTGCTGTTTCCGGTCCGATACCTGCTAGTGCCCTTGCCGCCGCGCAGCGAATGTCGCTCTCGTGTCGAGTTTCCCCGGCCTCCCTCTTGGCCTCTAGGAGGCTCGTGAGCAGCGGTATTGCGTTTTTCGCAGCGGGGCCTATCGCCCCCACAGCTTCAACCGCATTGGCACGGACCGCGGACTCATTGCTCTCAAACGAGGGGCGTTCCATTGGCAGTCCCTGCTCGTGCAGATCCCAACTACTGTGACTGTCATCGCGTTTGATTATTTCCATCAGGGGAGTCACGGCTACTTTGGCAGCGGGGCCAAACGCGCCGAGAGCCATGCACACGGCGCTTCGCACATTCGGGCTTGTGTCCTTGAGCGTCTCGACCAGAGCGGCGACCGCCTCCGTGTCTCCCTGCACACGCGAACACAAGGTCAGAGCTGCGCAAATCCGCACTACTTCGTCGCTGTCTTTCAGCGCTTTTATCAACTCCTCTGTTGCCTCCCGCAGATTCAATCCGCTCTGCTGAAGGACGCAAGCCGCCATCCGTCTTGCGTTTGGATCTTTGCTTACCCTCAGATCCTCGATTGCTTCCGATGAACCATCATTTGTTCCACCTGCAATCCTATCCAGCGCGCTTCTTGCCGCTTCTGCGATGGCCTTGCCTTGGCCATCGCGTAGCGTCTTTAGGTATGGCACAGCCTTACGTGCCGGAGGACCTATACGTCCCAAGGCATCTGCGGCAAGAGACACCTGGGGAGGGTCAATTCCGTCCAATACGTCTATTAGTGCCGGCACTGAATCGGGCCCGATATCCGCCAATGCCTGTACTGTGGCCTCAAGCGTCGCACGACTGTTAAGCGGCGAGCGCAACACACTGACCAGCAACGATATCGATGGGGTGCCGACCTTGCTGAGCAGGGTTGTCATTTCCCTGAATGAAGCCTCAATAGCCGCTTTGTCAGATGGTCTTTCCGGCGTAACCGTGGTCAGCGCACGTAACTTCTCCCGCAACTCAAATTCCACTGCGTTAACTGTGGATTGCCGTCCGGCAATAAGGGTGTTAAGCGAATCTGGTGTCTGCTTATCGGTTCCCAGCGTCGCGAGCGACTCATCGATCGTTCTCGTCTTCTCTGGTGATTCCGCCCTTTCACGCGCATTCTCCAGATCCCTGGAGAATTGCTCGGAATGATGATCCTCTCTTCGCTGAAACGCCCTCGCCTCCTTTAGAACTGTTACAGATTCGGGCCCCATTTTTCCCAAGGCTTGAGTTGCATACATCACGACATTCGAATTCGTGTCGCGAAGCGCGAGAGCCAACACGGTAATGGCCGCCTTCGCATCGGGCCCAATAAGGTAGATTGCCTGAGCCACACTCTCTCTGGTGTGTTCATTGGGAGTGTTGTATGCCTCGATAAGGCTGGGCACTGCGGGCGCGCCCAGCTTTGCGGCGTCGTTGGCCGCCGCGCGGCGGACATTGGCGTCCACGTCGTTGA
>JBHEKO010000263.1:0-6146 GCA_041859475.1 Candidatus Hydrogenedentales bacterium | reverse complement strand
GGCGAAATTATCGCCGCCATGACGCCCTGCATGCGCCTCTACGCGTGGCTCGGCCAGGAACTCGCCCCCCGTCTCGCCGAATCCAGCCCCTACCGCGATTGGGTCATCACCTACAGCGGCGCGGAATTCGAGTCGCTCGCGCGCCGCGTCGAAGACCTTCTCGACCGGTATGCCGTCAGAACCGAGCGCGTCCGCGTAAACTATCGGCGCGCCATGGAATTGGAGCTGCGGTTTTTCGACGTCGCGTGGCACACGTAACGCGCGAGCGCACAATGTTCGTATAGCTGCAAGCGCGAGACTACTCCCGTGAAGCTTCGGACCAAAGTCAGTCTGGTTATTGTCATCGTCTTCGTCATGAGCGCCGTCATCATGGCGAGCCTGCAGGTATGGTGGGTAGACACCCTCCTCATCCGCCAGACCAACGACCGCATGACCCTCAATATCCGGTCCGCATGGCAAGTGCTCGACGACCAGAAACGCCTTCTCGCTACGATCACCGAATTCCTCTCCGAGACCGACACGATCCGAAACTGGGACGGCATCGATCGCGCCTCGCTCCAGAAACGCATCGCCGAAAAAGAATCCCGTTGGGGACTCGACGCCCTCACGCTGCTTCGTCCCGACGGCACTGCATACGTCCGCGGCACTTCCGAAGAGGCCGGCGACAAGCCTTGGGGCGATGCCCTCGCGAAAGCCCTCCGCGGCGGAATACCCGACGCCGGGTTTCTGCATCTCGACAGCGGCGCCGTGGCGCGCGAAGGAGCCGAATGGGTGCAACGCTGCGCCATCCCGGATCATGATGGCTCGGGGCTAGTCTTGTTTGCCGTCCATCCGGTCTTTCAAGAGAAGGACGGCAAGCCCACGGCCTTCCTTTTCGCGGCAATCCTACTCAACCGCGCCGAAGACCTGATCGACGACATTCACCGGAACATCTTCGCGGACCAGTCCTACGGCGGGAAACCGGTCGGAACCGTGACCATCTTCTTGGGGCCCACCCGCGTCGCAACCACCGTGCGCTTGAGCGACGACCGGCGCGCACTCGGCACCCGAGTTTCCAAGGAAGTGGAGAAGCAGGTCGTTGAAGAGGGCCGTCCCTGGAGCGGCCCCGCAACCGTCGTCGACGAAATCTACCTCTCGCGCTACGAACCGATCCGCGACCCCGTGGGCAAAGTCATCGGCATGTTGTACGTCGGCGAACTCGAACAGATCTACCGCGATATCGAATCCGAAACCGTGCTGACCAGCATGGCCGCCGTCCTCGCCGTAATGGCCCTCGCCCTCTTCGTGAGCTATGTCGGCGAGCGCGGCGTGTTGCGGCAGGTCGTGGCGCTCGACAAAGCCACCCAGCGCTTTGCCAAAGGCGACCTAACCGCGCGCTCGGAAGTGAAAAGCAGCGACGAAATCGGCGACCTGGCCGGGTCGTTCAACGCCATGGCCGAACAAATCGAAAACGACCACGCGCGCCTGATGTCGCAAAAACTCGCCACGGATACCGCCAACAAGAACTACCTCGATATGCTTGGATTCGTCACCCACGAACTGCGCAGCACGATTAGCGCCGCCCTGTTCAACGCGGCCCTGCTCAAGGACGGCTCCTACGGCGAGTTGACCCCCGACCTGAAAGAAGGTATCGACAGTATCGACGCGAGCCTGACCTACCTCCTCGAAATCACGGGCAACTACCTTCAACTCTCCCGCATCGAGCGCGGCGATCTCGTCGTCTTCAAGTCGAAAGTGCCCCTTCTGAAATCCGTCATTCAGCCCACCCTGGAGCACTATGACCGGCAAGTGGCAGACCGCGAGATGCGCGTCGAGGTGAACGTCTCTCCCGAATTGATCGTCGAAGGCGACGTCAATCTCCTGCGCATGGTCTACGACAACCTCGTGGGCAACGCCATCAAATACGGCAAGACCGGCGGACGCATCGCCCTCGATGCGCGCATCGAAACCGGACGCGTGACCATCAGCGTTTGGAAAGAAGGCAAAGGCGTTCCGAACGCCCTGCTGCCGCTACTGTTCCAGAAGTTCCAGCGCCATGACGTCGACGAATCCACCGGACGGAAAGGCACGGGCCTGGGGCTGTTCATCGTAAAACAGATCGTCTCGCGCCACGGAGGCACCATCGCCGTCGAATCCAAGGAAGGCGTCGACGTCCGGTTTACCATCACGCTCCCAAGTTGACTGCCGGGGACGTCCTTCGTCACACTTGTCGCTCTATGTTCAAACTATCCGAAGAAAAGAAGACCGAAATTGCCGTTTGCCTCCTCCTCGTCGCGGGCACACTCCTCGTCTTCGGGCAAGTGGCGAACTTCCAGTTCTTGAACTACGACGACGACGTCTACATCACCAACAACCCCGTCGTCCTCCAAGGGCCAACCTGGAACGGGATTGTCACCGTCTTCACGCAACCCCAGAATGCCGGCTGGAACCCAATGACCACCCTCACGCACATGATGGACGTGAAGATCTTCGGCCTCAATCCGCGGTTTCACCACCTCATCAACGTGTTCTTCCATTGCGCCAACGTGGCCCTCGTGTTTCTCCTCTTGCGCAAAGCCACCGGCGCCCCCTGGCCAAGCGCCGCCGTCGCCGCCCTCTTCGCAATCCACCCGCTCCACGTCGAACCCATCGCGTGGGTCTCCAGCCGGAAAGATGTGCTCAGCACGCACTTCTTCCTCATGACCCTGCGCTTCTACCTCGACTATGTCGATCGCTCCAGAAAACGCGACTACGCGCTGGCCGTCTGGCATTTCATCCTGGCCCTCCTGTCGAAGCCAATGGTCGTCACATTGCCGTTCATCCTGCTTCTCCTCGACTACTGGCCCTTGCGCCGGACGCCCGCGCTCGCAGCCTCCGAACCAGACAAGACGCGCTCCACGCTCCGCTTGCTCCTGGAGAAAGCTCCGTTCTTCGCGCTCTCCGCCGTCGTCTGCGGGATTACCTACTGGGCGCAAAGCCTGGGCGGCGCGGTGAAGTCCATCGACGAATACTCGTGGTCCCAGCGCCTCTCCAACAGTGTCGTGTCCTATGTCATGTACCTCGCCAAGACCTTCTGGCCGACGCACCTCGCCCCGTACTATCCCCATCCCGGAGACTACCCCGTGGTGTGGGTCGCCGGTGCAGTCGTGCTCCTGCTCCTCATCACCGCGGCCGCGTTCATGCGCCGCAAGAGCGAGCCTTTCCTCCTGATCGGCTGGCTCTGGTTCGCCGGCTCCCTTATCCCCGTGATTGGCCTGATCCAAATCGGTAGCTTTGCCCGCGCAGACCGCTTCGCATACCTGCCGCACATCGGCCTGTTCATCGCAATCGTATGGTCCGTAGACGCCTTCACCCGGCGCATGCCCGCCCGAAAGGCCGTCTTGTCGACGGCCGCCGCCTTGGTGACGCTCTCCTTCATGGCCTTGAGCTTCTTGCAGACCACCCACTGGCAAAACACGATTACCCTGTGGGAGCACACGCTGAGCGTCACGCAGAACAACGCCGTTGCCCACAACAACCTCGGGGTGGCGCTTCTCGGGCGCGCCCCATCGTGGCCCGAACCCGAGCGGCGCAATCAAGACTTGACCGCCGCAATCGGACACCTCGAAGCCGCGGTCCAAATCGCGCCGTCTTACGTCGACGCCCTGAACAACCTCGGAGTCGCCATGGACAATGCCGGCCAGCGCGACGAAGCGCGCAAGCGATTCCTCGAAGCGGTTGCGGTCGACCCCAAATTCGGCGATGCCTACGTAAACCTCGGCAACATGGCCGCCGCGGAAGACAAGTTTGAGGAGGCTTCTCGTCAATACGACCTGGCCATCGCCGCAAATCCCGCCGACGGACGCGCCTATTTCAACAAGGGCCTCGCCCTTGAACGCCTGGAAAATGCAGCAGAGGCCTCCGACGCCTTTCGTCAAGCGGTGGCCCTCATGCCCGGAAAGGCCGTCGCGCACGCCAAACTGGCCTCCGCCCTGATTACACGGGGGCTGATCGACGAGGCTATCGTCGAATCGCAACGCGCCATCGAATGCGATCCCAACTACTTCGAAGGCTACTACAATCTGGGCCTTGCGTACATGTACACGAACAGGATTGAAGAGGCCGTGGCCGAATTCGGAAAGTCCGTCGATCGCTACCCCGACCACATGCTCTCGCACGCAACCATGGCAGGCCTGTTAATGAACCTCGGAAGGGGAGAAGAGGCAGCGCGCCATTTCGAAGAAACGCTACGAATCAACCCCAATCACCAGGCTGCAAAACGCAGCCTCCAAATGCTCAAAGGGTCGCGTCGCAAACCCCATGCCCCTCCCGCACCCCCAACCCGGTAGGGCGCAAAGGTAGGGCGCTTTCGCCGAAAGTGCCTCTTAATCTCCTCTTAACCCCCTCTCAACCTCCCCCTTAACCCCCGCCCTCTAACGCTCGACTGCGCTTGAGAATCATCACCTCGCGCCGCGCGAACCCCAACCAACTCGAATACGCAACGCGATCGATTTCCTCGTACCCCTCTCGCTCCTGAAACGACACCGCGTACGTGTCGTCGACAACCCACCAACCCTCCATGCCGTCCGCTTCGCCGGAACGTAGCCGCGCCAGGTAGGCGTCGCTGGTGTAGAGGCCGTTGAACTCATACCCCCCGTCGATCTGCGTATCGGGCGCGTTATGCACGACCCGCAGGATTTCGATAGCCTGCCACCGCGCGCGGTTCCACGCGAGGTAATCCTGCAAACTCGCGACGCCGAACGCGTACGAGAGCGCACACACGGCCACGGCCCACCTGCGTCCGCGAAGCGAAGGGCCCGTCGCGCCAGCCGCGAGCGCAAGTAACGGCACAAGCCCGGCAAGCAAGTACCGGTCGAAATAAACCGCGTGCGCGGGCGCCCACGGAGCCACGATCAGCGCAAACGCCAGAAGCAGTAGGAAGACGCGTTGCGTCTTGCGAACGGCCCGTGCGGTGCGCGCCGCAGCCTTACGGCGCGGCCCCAATGCACGCGCAAGGAGAACGGACCCGCACAACGCCGCAACAAACGTCACCGGCCACCGCAATGCGGGGCCTGCCTTAATCGGCGAACAACCGGGATTGCCTACCGTGGCGTCGCGCAGCAGCAAAGGGCCAACGCCGAAGTCGCGCAGGAGGTTGGGAAAGTGGGGGAGAGGCCCAAGCATCGGCAGCATCCCCAGCAAGACCCCCGATACCCCCGCGAACGCAAACCACTGCCGCTGAGACCAGCGGGGCCCGCTGCATACCGCAAACGGGAGAAGGAACAGGCCGAGCGTGAGCGCCACGCCTACGGCAAATCCAAGCGCCGGCGCCGCGCCTGGCGCGCGCGCAAAGAGCGCCGCCTCGTGCGGATAGAATTCCATCTCCTGCGACAGCGTGAGCCACAGTCCTATCGGCAACGCCGCCAGCCACGGGGCGATGTACGAAAACGCCGTACGCACGTCGATACGCACGCGATTCCAGCGCCATGTCACGGCAAGTGCGGCGGCAAATACGATGGGGACAACCGCCCCAAATTGGCGGTCCAGAGATGCGGCGCACGCGAACACCGAAGCAACGATCGCGTCCTTCGCGTGGCCGCGTCGCACCAAGCGCAGATGAAAATACACCGACACCGCAAGGCAGGCCATGAACGGCACATCGGTCATAAACGTGTACGCAAGATTGAGAAACAACGGATTGCACACAAGGACGATACCCGCGAGCTTGGACGCCCAACGCCCAGCTCCGGCTTCGCGTGCCGCGCGCGACGTCGCCCACGCAGCCACCGCCGCCAACGCCAGCGTGGACACGCGCAACGTACCGTACGAATAGCCAAACACCAGGCACCACAGCGCACCACACACGGTCTGCGTGAGTGCGAATGCGCTCGAATAAGGATGGACCGCGAAGTGGCCGTCGAGGTGCCATTGCACCATCGTCGCATACACCCAGTCGTCATTGAGCGGAAAGGCGTCAAGTGGCGAGACAAACACAACCGTAAGCGCCAGCACGAGCGCAAAGGGCGGCATAGTACGTACAACGCGTTTCCACGTCATCGCGAAACGAATGAGGCAGCCATGGAATGCGCCCCCCTTTCGCTTCGCCGGTTCGCGTGGTTCACGTGCGTTGCTCCTGTCTGCCCCGCGCCATTATTGGTCCCACGCCACCCACGCGCAAGTCCGAAGAG